>NZ_JBEPLZ010000028.1:0-73157 GCF_040545455.1 Enterocloster citroniae
ATTTCAAAAAAGTTGTTATAATAATCTTGTTTTAGCATAGTTCCATTATAACATGGAACGGAGAGAAAGATGGTTGTTGTTAGCCATCTTTTTTTTCTTTTTAGTGGATAAATTTCAGGGGCAGGCGTGACTCGCATGAGTCACGCCTGCCCCTGTTCGGAACCATCTATTTCCCGACAGCCCCTTCTTTAGTGGAAAATTTTTTGTATCAAATTGTTTTGTTCTATCTAACCGTTTTAATGTTGTAAGTAGCGTTGGATTAATTGGATGATAAGAGTGGACTTACTTATGTATTGAATACCAAAACAAAAAAGTTTCATAAAACTTCATGCGAAAGTCTACCTACATCTAATCGACAGGACATGGTTTTAAGTCGCGATGAGATCATAGCTAATAGGTATGATCCATGTAAAAAATGTAACCCATAACAAAATTCGGAGGAAGGTATATGGATATAAATATTATACCGAAATTTCTTGATTCAGCATTAACTCCAGTAGGAAAAGAAGTTGGTGAACGATTGGCGGATATTGTAAGTCTTGTTTTTACCCCAGTAATTAAAGCCAAGACAAGAAGAGATAATAATCTTAAACTATTTCTGGAAGACCTTGATAAAAAAGTTAATGAAATACCAGAAGATAAACTTCAGGAACCGCCACTAAATATAGTGGGACCTGCACTTGATGATGTGGCAAAGTTTTATTATGATGAAGAATATTTAAGAAAATTATTTGCAAATTTAATTGCTTCGTCAATGAATAAGGATTGTTATGTACATCCGTCATTTATAAAAACTATTGAACAGATGTCTCCTGATGATGCCCAAATAATCTATAAAGTGTTAGTTCCATTGGGACTAAATTTCTCAGATCATGTTAGAAATATATTTATAGCTGGGGAATTTACTCTTATATTTATTGAGGGTTCTAATCTAAAGCAGTGGCAGGATGCAACATTATTATTCACTATACCAAGAGATATTAAGGTGCCACGTAGATATCCAGATCAATTGGCACTGAAAAGAGGATTGACAAATTTGGAGCGCTTAGGATTGATATTTTTTAGTGATTTGAGAAAGTCAAATTATAAATTAGAATTATTTCCTAATGTACCGAATAACGGGGTTTACGAGGTTACTGTAGCGGCAACAACCTATGGTACATCCTTTGCAAATGTATGCTGTGAAAATCCGTATGATCATAAAATTTATACAATGTGGTGAATTGTAAAAAATGGGGAGACAGTTATTCTGTCTCCCTAAAAATATGTAAATTATATCCAAAATGTCTCCTATATAAAGACACAAAATAATAAAGAACTGAAAGAAGTCCGTAATGCACGGACGAATTACCACATGAAAGAATAAAAAGCATCGGTATTATCCGGTTACAGATGAAATACAGGCGCTTTTAGATAAGATCTATGCTGTTGAAAAGAAGTACGGTTATTTGAGTGAATATATATTCTCTGACGAAAGAGGCCGGATCCATGCAAGTGTAATATCTGATTGTGCGAGGAATGCGTCTATTTATATAGGCATGAGTTCAAAACCTATCCATAGCTATAGACGTACTGTATCTTCAAAGATGAGATGCAGTGGTGTAGCAACTCCAATTGTTGCTTCCTTAATGGGACATACAGAAAAAGTAAACGATGATTTCTATTCTTATGATGTCTCAGGTGATAAGTATAAGCTTGAAATTGTATCAAAAGTCAATAAAGATATTAAACAAAATATGACATTTTGATACTCAAGGAATACCACCTTTTAAGGAATACCAATTTTGGTATTCCATTTAAATGTTACACAAAAAATATAAAGCCTCAGAAACAACGCAAATACGGTGCTTCCAAGACTTTACACTTTCCAAAAAACAGTGCCGGCAGTGGGACTTGAACCCACACGATGTCGCCATCAACGGATTTTGAGTCCGCCTCGTCTGCCATTCCGACATGCCGGCCTATCTTTGCAACGTTGATTATTTTATCACAGTAAAGAGAGTTTTGCAAGTATTTTTTGCGTTGAAAAAGCAGATGATTTATTGTATGATGTAAGAAGATTTGATTACAATGACAGTTAGGAGGTGCGGCTGTGACCTGCAGGGAAGCGGAACGTCTGGTTATGCCTTATATTAACGGCAGCATTACAGATGAGGAGTTGGAAGAATTTTTAAACCATATTGAGCACTGTGAGAACTGCCGCGAGGAACTGGAGATTTATTTTACGGTGGATGTGGGTATCCGCCAGCTGGATGAGGGAACCGGCAGCTATAATATCCAAGGGGCGCTGGAGACAGCACTGGAGCTTTCACGTCAAAGAATCCACACATTAAAGCTTCTTCAGACAGCCAGGTATGCGGTGAACACCCTTTGTTTCTGGGCGCTGCTCATGGCACTGATACTGCAGTTTCGGTTATGGGGACAGAGCGGATTCCTGGGCCTGTAGAACCGGATATTGTTGAATCCGGGCCTGTAGAACCGGGTATTGCGGAATCTGAGCCTGTGGAAACAAAGACACTGACCGGCAACGGTATTTCAGATAAAGAAAGGACTATCTTAATATGGACAAACTAGTTTTAATCGATGGACACAGTATACTAAACCGGGCATTTTACGGGGTACCGGACCTGACGAATTCTGAGGGTCTTCATACCAACGCAGTGTACGGTTTTTTAAATATCATGTTTAAGATCCTGGAGGAAGAAAAAGCGGATCATCTTGCGGTGGCCTTTGATTTAAAGGAGCCCACCTTCCGCCATGAGATGTATGATGATTACAAGGGCACAAGAAAACCCATGCCCGAGGAGCTCCACCAGCAGGTACAGGTCATGAAGGATGTGCTTACGGCCATGGGAGTGCCGATCATGACCCTGCCTGGTTTTGAGGCGGATGATATCCTGGGAACGGTTGCAAAGAAAAGCCAGGCACGGGGAATCAATGTGTCCGTGGTATCCGGTGACAGGGACTTGTTACAGCTGGCGGACGAGCATATTAAGATCCGCATTCCCAAGACCAGCAGGGCAGGCACCGAGATCAAGGATTATTATCCGGAAGACGTAAAGAGGGAATACCAGGTCACCCCTGTGGAGTTTATTGATGTAAAGGCTTTGATGGGGGATGCCTCTGATAATATACCCGGTGTCCCATCCATCGGTGAAAAGACGGCCACCAGCCTGATCGCTGCTTACGGAAGTATTGAGAATTGTTATTCCCATCTGGATGAGATCAAACCGCCCAGGGCACAGAAAGCGCTGGGGGAGCACTACGATATGGCCCAGATGAGTAAGAAACTGGCCACCATTTGCCTTGACTGTCCGGTGGAGTTCCGGTACGAGGATGCAAAGATCGGAAACCTGTATACCCCGGAGGCATACCAGTATATGAAGCGGCTGGAGTTCAAGTCCCTGCTCACGCGGTTTGACGCATCGGCTGTGGAGGATTCCTCTGAATCCAGCCTGGAGGAACATTTTTTCCTGATCAAGGATGAGAAGGAGGCGGAAAAGGTATTTGCCAGGGCTGATAAATGCCAGGTGGCAGGTCTGCAGCTCATAACCGGCAGGAACACTGCGGCAGCGGAGGCGGCAGAGCAGATGGCCTTTAGTTTTGATGAGAACGGCGAGGTGAAGGCGGGAAAGAAAGCGAAATCCGGGCTTAATCCGGTAACCGGCCTGGCTCTGTGTTTTGGGGAAGATGAGATCTACTGCATGGCTGCAGGTGAAAAACTGTCAGGAGACTTCCTGGTCAGACGGGCGCGGGTGCTGTGCACTAAAAGAGCAGGCAAAGCAGCAGATAAAAGAGCGGACAAAGCAGAGGGCACATGGGTCCTGAACCTGAAGGAAATGCTTCCCTATCTGGAGATAGAGGACACGGAACCTGTTTATGACAGCGGAGTGGCAGGTTATCTGCTGAATCCGCTAAAGGACACCTATGCCTATGATGACCTGGCCAGAGATTATCTGGGGCTTACCGTGCCCTCCAGGGCGGATCTGCTGGCCAAGGCGGATCTAGGCGATGCGCTTTGGGATGAGGATGCCAAAGCGGTAACCTGTGCCTGCTACATGGGATATGTGGCATGGAAGGCGGCCGGTCCCTTAAAGCAGCAGCTGGAAGCAACGGGCATGTATGATCTTTTTAAGGATATTGAGATGCCCTTGATCTACAGTCTTTACCACATGGAAAAGGAAGGGGTTAAGGTAGAACGGGAGAACCTTACGGAATATGGGAACCGCCTGAAGGTGCAGATCGATGAACTGGAGCAGGAGATCTACAAGGATACGGGCAAGGAGTTTAATATCAATTCACCAAAACAGCTGGGCGAGATCCTGTTTGGGGATATGCAGCTTCCCGGCGGAAAAAAGACCAAGACAGGCTATTCCACGGCGGCGGATGTGCTGGATAAGCTGGCCCCGGATTATCCCGTGGTGCAGAAGATATTGGATTACCGCCAGCTTACAAAGCTGAATTCCACCTATGCCCAAGGGCTGGCTGCCTATATAGGTGAGGATGGCAGAATCCATGGGAAATTTAACCAGACCATCACGGCCACGGGAAGGATCAGCAGCACGGAGCCTAACCTCCAGAATATCCCTATCCGTATGGCCCTGGGACGTGAGATACGCAAGGTATTTGTTCCCAAGGAAGGATATGTGTTCGTGGATGCGGATTATTCCCAGATTGAGCTGCGTATCCTGGCCCACATGTCCGGGGATGAACGTCTCATCGAGGCATACCGTTCCGCACAGGATATCCATGCCATTACGGCCTCCGAGGTGTTCCATGTGCCCCTGGCAGAGGTGACGCCGCTGCAGAGGCGCAATGCCAAGGCGGTTAATTTCGGTATTGTTTATGGCATCAGTGCATTTGGGCTCAGTGAGGACCTGAGCATTTCCAGGAAGGAAGCGGTGGAGTATATTGACAAGTATTTTGAGACCTATCCGGGAGTAAAGGTGTTTTTGGATAACCTTGTAAACCAGGGAAAGGAACAGGGATATGTGACCACACTCTATGGAAGAATACGCCCTATTCCCGAACTTAAGTCCGCCAACTTCATGCAGCGCCAGTTCGGTGAGCGCGTGGCCATGAATTCCCCCATCCAGGGATCGGCGGCGGACATTATGAAAATTGCCATGATCGCAGTGGACCGGGAACTCCGTTCCAGAAACTTAAAGTCCAGGATCGTGCTCCAGATCCATGATGAACTGCTGATCGAGACTGCCAGGGATGAGGTGGAGATTGTCAGGGAACTGCTGGTGGATAAGATGAAACACGCCGCCAGTCTGAAGGTTTCACTGGAAGTGGAAGCGGAAGTGGGGGATTCCTGGTTTGATGCAAAATAGTGAGAAGAATGCGGAGGGCAGGGTGACGGATCAATGTAAGGCAGGCAAATTCATACTGGGCATAACCGGCGGAGTGGGTTCAGGCAAGAGCAGGATCCTTGCCATCCTAAAAGAAGATTACGGATTCCATGTGATCCAGGCGGATCAGGTGGCCAAAGACCTGATGCAGCCTGGAATGGAGAGTTACCTGGCAGTGGTGGGGTATCTGGGACCTTCTGTGCTTTTGGAGGACAAAAGCCTGGACCGGGCCGCCATGGCGGAGATCATTTTCCATGATCCGGAGAAACGAAGGGGTGTGGACGAACGGACACACCCTCTGGTGTGGAAGGCAGCCATGGAGGAAGCCATGGCTGCAAAGGAGGACCGGGTGGTCATAGAGGCCGCCATTCCCTCAAAAGAATTTCGTGACAAGTGCAGTGAAATGTGGTATGTTTATACATCAAGGGAGAACCGTATCAAGCGCCTTGAGGAGAACCGGGGTTATACGGTGGAGAAAACCCTGGCTATTATGGAAAATCAGGTGTCGGAGGAAACATTCCGCGCATTTTCCGATGCTGTCATAGACAATAACGGAACGCTGGAAGAGACCAGAGCACAGATTCAGGCGCTCTTAGAACATATATTTTAGGCAAAGGATTGTAAAAACATGAGAATGGTAAGCATTGCAAGCGGAAGCAGCGGGAACTGCATCTATATAGGTTCCGATGACACACATATCCTGGTGGATGCAGGGATCAGCAATAAGCGGATCCAGCAGGGGCTCAATGAGATTGGCCTTAGCGGGAATGATGTGAATGGAATCCTGATTACCCATGAGCATTCGGACCACATTAAAGGGCTGGGAGTACTATCCAGGAAATACCACGTGCCGGTATACGGTACAAGGGAGACATTGGACGAGATCGCCTCATCCGGAAGTCTGGGAGAGTTTGACAGGGATCTGCTTACTCCCATCTGCCCTGATGTGGATTTTACACTGGGGGACCTGAATGTGAGGCCCTTTAAAATCGACCATGATGCGGCTAATCCCGTTGCATACAGAGTGAACTGCGGTGACAAATCGGTGGCGGTTGCCACGGATATGGGGCATTTTGACCAGTACATAATCGATAACCTCCAGGGACTGGACGCCCTTTTACTGGAATCCAACCATGATGTCCGCATGTTGGAGACAGGCCCCTATCCCTATTACCTGAAACGAAGGATCTTAGGGGACCACGGCCATCTGTCCAACGAAAATGCGGGCAGGCTGTTGAACTGCGTTCTCCACGATAAGCTGAAAAAGGTCTTTTTGGGACATCTGAGCAAGGAGAACAACTATGAGGAACTGGCATATGAGACGGTCCGTCTGGAGATTGACGAGGGAGACTGCCCGTATGGTGCTTCCGATTTTTCCATCTCGGTGGCGGGCAGGGATCATATGAGCGAGATCGTGTACTTGTAAGTAAAAGGGAAGGCGCCTGCCTTCCCTTTTTAATTGCCGGGCCGTGGCAGCGAACAAAAAAATCTGAAAACCAGGCAGACAATTTTAAAAACATATGCTACAATGTCAAAAGATAAATATATCCCCTATGGATTACAGGGAAAAAATGGTATGAGGAGAATGAAAATGAACAAAGCAATTATCACTGTAGTAGGAAAAGACACAGTAGGGATCATCGCAAAAGTATGTACCTATCTGGCAGACAATCAGATTAACATTCTTGACATTTCCCAGACCATCGTGCAGGGTTACTTTAACATGATGATGATCGTGGATGTGGGCGCCATGACCAAGTCCTTTGGACTGGTATCAGAGGAGCTGGAACGCGCAGGTGAGGAAATCGGCGTTAAGGTTAAGATCCAGAGGGAAGACATTTTTACAAAGATGCACAGGATCTGATTCAGGTTCAGACGCAAGCCTGCAATCCGGCGCTCACAGGACAGCGCTGAGTCATTCATAAGAAAGGGTCAACAGGACATGATTAATATATATGAAGTAAATGAAACCAACAATATGATCGAGCACGAGAAACTGGACGTGCGTACCATTACTCTGGGCATCAGCCTTCTGGACTGCGTGGACAGCAATCTGGATCGGGTAAATGAGAACATTTACCGCAAGATCACCACCCTGGCAAAGGATCTGGTGGCCACGGGCCGGGATATTGAACGTGATTTTGGTATCCCCATTGTTAATAAACGTATTTCCGTCACTCCGATCTCACTGGTGGGAGGGGCGGCCTGTAAATGCCCGGAGGATTTTGTCACCATTGCAAGAACTCTGGACAAGGCTGCCAAAGAAGTGGGGGTAAACTTTATCGGCGGTTATTCCGCCCTTGTAAGCAAGGGCATGACCACAGCGGAGCGAAACCTGATCCTTTCCATTCCACAGGCGCTTGCCGAGACCGAGCGCATCTGCAGCTCCATCAATGTGGGTTCCACCAAGACAGGGCTTAACATGGATGCAGTGGAGCTTATGGGCAGGATCGTGAAGGAGACGGCAGAGGCCACCAGGGACAATGATTCCCTGGGCTGTGCAAAGCTGGTGGTATTCTGTAATGCGCCGGATGACAACCCCTTTATGGCAGGGGCATTCCATGGCGTCACAGAGGCGGATGCCATCATTAACGTAGGGGTCAGCGGCCCGGGAGTTGTGAAGGTGGCTCTTGAAAAGGCCAGAGGAGAGAATTTTGAGGTCCTGTGCGAGACGATCAAGAAGACTGCATTTAAGATCACGCGTGTGGGACAGCTGGTGGCCCAGGAAGCCTCCAGGCGTATGGGGATCCCATTTGGCATTATTGACCTTTCCCTGGCTCCCACACCATCTGTGGGCGACAGCGTGGCTGAAATCCTGGAGGAGATCGGTCTGGAGCGCGTAGGGGCGCCGGGAACCACGGCAGCCCTTGCCATGCTCAATGACCAGGTAAAAAAGGGCGGCGTAATGGCCTCCTCCTACGTGGGCGGCTTAAGCGGCGCATTCATTCCTGTCAGCGAGGACCAGGGAATGATCGATGCCGTAAGTCTGGGCGCCCTTACCCTTGAAAAATTGGAAGCCATGACCTGCGTATGCTCTGTGGGACTGGATATGATCGCCATACCGGGTGACACTCCATCCACCACCATTGCAGGTATCATAGCGGATGAGGCGGCCATCGGCATGATCAACCAGAAGACCACCGCAGTGCGCCTGATCCCGGTGATCGGCAAGAAGGTGGGAGATACAGCTGAGTTTGGCGGGCTTTTAGGCTATGCGCCGATTATCCCGGTCAACACGTTTTCCTGTGAGAAGTTCGTTACCAGGGGAGGAAGGATTCCGGCCCCCATCCACAGCTTTAAGAACTGATCAGGGGGAATCCATATGAAGCTTTATTTGATCCGGCATGGACGGCAGTGCAGCAAGCTGTGCAATGTGGATGTTGATTTAAGTGAAGAAGGTTACAGGCAGGCGTCTCTCTTAGGAGAGCGCCTGTTTCATGAAAACATACAGGTTGTATATTCCAGCAATCTGCTGCGTGCCGTGGAAACGGCCCAGGCAGCCAACCTGTACTGGAATGTGGAGCATATCATACGTCCGGAACTCAGGGAGATAAGCTTTGGGGACATGGAAGGCATGACGGATGAAGCCATTGCAGTAAAATATCAGGCATTTAAGGAGCGGCAGAACCGTATGGAGGAGGATATTCCTTATCCTGGTGGAGAATGTGCATCTGATGTGGTGCGCAGGGCGGAACCGGTGTTTATGGAAATGGTCCGAAGCGGCTGTGAGCGGATCGCGGTGGTGACCCATGGCGGGGTCATCCGGTCCATGACTGCCCATTATTTGGGAATCCCCATGGCCAAGTGGCGGCTTTTGGGATCCAGTCTTGAAAACTGCAGCATTACAGAACTGTGCTGGAACAGGGAAACAGGCCGTTTCCTTATGGAGAGATTCAATGATTACGCACATTTGCAGACGCATCCGGAGCTGTTGAGGAATGCCTGGGTGGATGCAGAGAATTAAAGCGCGGACGCAGACTGTGGGAGCGGCGCGCAAAAAGGAGCCGGTATGAAAAAAGGAATTATATTTGATGTGGACGGAACTTTGTGGGATGCGGCCGTACAGGTGGCGGATTCCTGGAATGAGGTGCTTTCAAAGCATCCTGATCTGGATGTGAAGATCACGGCACAGGACATGTATGACAATATGGGAAAAACCATGGATGAACTGGGAAAGACATTTTTTCCATCCCTCACCCATGAGGCATGCATGAAACTGATGACTGAGTGCATGGAATATGAGAACCATTATCTCTTAAGCCATCCCGGTCCCCTGTATCCCGATGTGAAGGAGACTCTGATCCGGCTTGCCAGGCAATATGAGCTGTTTATTGTCAGCAATTGCCAGCGCGGGTACATTGAAGTACTGCTGAAAAGCTGGGGGCTGGAGGAATATATCAGGGACAGGGAATGCTTTGGAAACACCGGACTTCCCAAGGGCGATAATATCAGGATGGTGGTCAGAAGAAATCATCTGGACCAGTGCTTCTACGTGGGCGATACGGCCATGGACCAGGCAGCGGCGGCAGCGGCAGGAGTCCCTTTTGTCCATGCAGCCTATGGGTATGGAAGAACAGATGGGGCGGCAGCCAGTTTGGAATATATGGCACAGCTGCCGGGAATCGCAAAACAGCTTTTGGGTTAGGGGTCTGCACCGAAAGCAGTGGGAGTCTCAATGGGAGGAAAACATGAATCAGGAAGAGTTAAGGGATGTGGAGCGGGCGCTGAATCTGTTTATGGACGGATCACTGGAACGGATTTTGCTGAGTAATCCCGTGGACAAAGATGTAATGGCAAAATCGCGTCTGCGTCCCCTTTTGTTAAAGGGGGAGCTGGTATTCCAGGCCGAGGAACAGGTGGGAAAGCAGGCATTTCACCGCAATATGAATAAGGAAGAGGCAGTGGATTATATAAAGGCGCTGCTGGACGGGAGTTTCCGGCAGGCGGAGATCGCCTCAGCCAATGGAAGCGCCCTGATCCTTGTGAGTAAAAAGGGAAAGGTGACCGTGAAGGTGAAGCGGTCTTCAGGCCGGCCCGCGCGGATCCAGGCAGGAACCGCCGCCCTTTCCCACAATCGGAAAAAACAGTATATCCTGGAGGAAGGAAAGCCGGTCCCCTTTTTAGTGGACCTGGGCGTTATGACAAAAGAGGGGAAGATCGTCAGCAGCCGTTATGACAAGTACCGTCAGATCAACCGCTTCCTGGAGTTTATAGAAGATATCCTTCCCAATCTGGACCAGACGGAAGAGACCACGATCATTGATTTCGGGTGCGGGAAATCATATCTCACCTTTGCCATGTATTACTACCTGAAGGTGCTCAAGGAATATCCCGTGCACATCATCGGCCTGGACTTAAAGCAGGACGTGATCGACCACTGCAGCAGCCTTGGCAGGCAGTACGGATATGACAGGCTGGATTTCTACCACGGAGACATTGCCTCCTACCAGGGCGTGGACCATGCGGATATGGTGGTAACGCTCCACGCGTGTGATACGGCCACGGATTATGCCCTGGAAAAGGCCGTGGACTGGGGGGCGAAGGTGATCCTCTCCGTGCCCTGCTGCCAGCATGAGCTGGCAAAACAGATGGAGAACGACCTGATGAAGCCGGTGCTTCAATACGGCCTGATCAGGGAGCGGATGGCCGCTCTCTACACAGATGCCATTCGGGGACAGGTACTGGAATACAGGGGATATAGAACCCAGATACTGGAATTTATTGACATGGAGCACACGCCTAAGAATATCCTGATTCGTGCCATTCTTCAGGGAAAGAAAAAGGACAATGGAAGCCGGATCAGGGAGCTGACAGGATTTATGGGAGTAGAGCCCACAATTGTAAAACTGCTGGCCCCGGAGCTCTTAGACCCTGAACTGCTGCCCCCTAAACCTCTGGTCCCCTGACACCGGAATTGCTGTACCCGGAACGTCCGGCCCCCAAATCTCCTGTACAAGGGATCACAGGATGCACACCGGCTGGGTGTACTCATTCCTGGCCCTGTATCCATAGGTATGTGCCAGAATGCTCTGGCGCACATGGGAGGCGTAGATATCCCGGTTCAGCATGGACATGGATGGCCCTGAAAGGATGCGTGATGCATCAGCCGTCTTTGTGACCAGCGGAACGGCGGACTGCTTTTTCAGGACGGAGAGCAGTTCCTTTGATTCCTTTTTAAAACCAAGAATACGGGCGTAGGGTGCATACCCTGCGCTTTTATATTCCTCCATATCACGGTCCGTAATGCCTAGGAGGAGATGGAGAAGGGCGCGGCTGACACGGGTGTAAGTGTACTGCCTGGTTTTCAGCTGCCGGATGCGTCCCTCCCATGACTCCTGTTCCAGAAGGCGTGTGTCCAGGCGGGAGGCCATTTCCCTGGACAGATCCGCGTAAACGGACAGGTCCCGGTTCTCTAGGGATAAGGAGAGCAGGGCATAATCCAGCAGACCGGAGAGGTCCTGGGCTGTGACAGGGGGTTCCTCCCGGTACAGGGGAAGGATCGCGGCAGGCACATGGGAAGTGAGCAGGCGCATTGCTGTGTCCTGCTCTTTTTTTGTCAAAAGGCTGCGCAGGGCGGAGGCGGAAGCCTGTCCGTGTTCCAGCTCCTGATCGTGATAGCCCTGTCCGCTGCGCTTAACGGTCACTGGTTTCAGGGAACTGCGGCTGCGGATAATGGCTTTGCAGTATTCTATACCCAGCAGATTGTTGGGAGAGCCCAGCAGGCTGTTCAGGCTGTCCCGGCTTAAGGGAATGTCTTTGTGTTCCCCTGCCATTTCCAAAAGGGCGTGGTTTCTGGCCTGGGGCCAGCTGAGGCCGCGGCGCAGGCCCTGGGACAGGGCGGCGGAAAATACCGGACTTTCATCTGCCAGCAGTGCGGCCGCGGTCTGGATATCCTGAATGGAACCGTCCTCGCTGCCAAAACAAATGGTATCCACTGCGCCCAGCGCGGTAAGAAGCGCCACGCCGCAGGCAGCAAAGTCCTCGGCGCTGCTGACAGCAAACACAGAGGGCATTTCCACCACCAGATCGGCGCCGCAGGCCAGGGCCATCCTGGTGCGCAGATATTTGCTGTATACAGCCGGTTCTCCCCGCTGTACAAAATCCCCGCTCATGACCACCACGCAGAAATCCGAGCCTGTCAGTTCTTTGGATTTATTTATATGAAATTCGTGACCACTGTGAAAGGGATTGTATTCGGCAATGATTCCGGTCAGTTTCATAATTTGTCACCTCATATCATGTATCATTTTGATCATTTTCCTGTTTTTTATCATGTCCATTATATCTGTAATCCACACCCGCGTCCAGTATTCCTTGGTCTGGATTGGAATTAGTTTATATTCAGTTTATAAATCTATAATAAATCGAACACAAATTCTCCACAATCACTTCACAATTCCACCATAAATCCTGAGTATATTTATAACTATCAAAAGGGTAACATCAAAAAAATAAAATAGAGAAATGTATGAAAGGAGACTTTTTTATGTACGAGAACGAAAACAGAAACTTAAATGAAAATACAAACCCCGAAGGAAATATGCCGGAGACAACCGTGAACTGGACCACTCCAAAGCCGGAGGATTCCCGGAACCAGGGAAATAACGGTTATGGCCCGTCATATGGAAACAGCCGCCAGCCGGGATATGATCCCATATATTCCCAGCAGACCGTGAATGGAGGCGGTCATCATGGAAACGGATCAAGCAATCCTCACCGTGGCCCAAAGAAAGGAACTTGGGTGAAACGGGCGGCAGGGATCACAGCTGCAGCCGTCCTGTTCGGTGCGGTATCAGGCGGTGTGATGACAGGTGTCAGCTATCTGGGAGCCAGGATGACCGGCCTTTACGGCACAACCACGGCCCAGGTTCAGACCCAGGCTCAGATCCCGCAGGTGGCGCCCGCGGTTACCACACAAAACAGTGACAATGCGGCAACCGTGGCGGCAGTGACCGATGTGTCAGGGATCGTGGAGAACGTAATGCCCTCCATTGTGGCCATCAATGATACCATGACAGTGCAGCAAAGGGATTTCTTTGGAATGCCACAGACCTATCAGGCACAGAGCAGCGGCTCGGGAATTATTGTCAACCAGACGGATACGGAGCTTCTCATTGCCACCAATAACCATGTGGTGGACGGCGCCCAGGACCTTAAAGTCACATTTGTGGACAACAATGATGTGAGCGCGGCGGTAAAGGGTACGGATTCAGCTTCCGACCTGGCGATCATCGCAGTGCAGTTACAGGATATACCTTCTGATACCATGAGCAAGATAAAGGTTGCATCCCTTGGGGATTCGGACAATATTAAGGTAGGCCAGCAGGTAGTTGCCATAGGAAACGCCCTTGGATACGGCCAGTCCGTTACGGTTGGCTATGTCAGCGCCCTTGACCGGGAGATCACGGACAGCAGCGGGATCACCAGGACATTTATCCAGACCGATGCTGCAATCAACCCAGGCAACAGCGGCGGTGCGCTGATCGACCTCAATGGAAATGTGATCGGGATCAATGCTGCCAAGACGGCTTCCACCGAGGTGGAGGGCATGGGGTTTGCCATTCCGATTTCAAAGGCACAGGAAATTTTAAATAACCTGATGACAAAGAAAACACGTGTTGCAGTTACCGAGAGCGCACAGGGCTACCTGGGAATCCAGGGAACCAATATTGATGCATCGGCAGCCCAGGAATTTGGTATGCCGGTGGGAATCTACGTGTACAAGATCGTGGAAGGCGGAGCGGCAGCATCCTCTGAATTAAAGGAAAAAGATATCATAACCAAGTTTGACGGCCAGTCCGTTACCAATATGGAGGAGCTAAAGCAGATGCTCACCTATTATGAGGGCGGTTCCACCGTTACACTCACCGTCCAGTCCCTGGTGAACGGGGCTTATGTGGAGCATGATGTGCAGGTTACACTGGGCACAAAGCCGGCAGCTGATTCATAAAATACCGCAACGGTTCAGGCCGGTCAGGAAGATAAGCCGCCCTGAACTGTTACAAAATACCAATAAATATTTATACCTATTTTATGGAAAATATGATATACTGAACCTAATAGACATTAAAGGAGGTTCAGCTTATGAAATTAGTTTATGCAATCGTAAGGAACGACAACGAAGATGATGTAGTAAGCCAGTTAACCCAACACCACTACAGCGTAACAAGGTTATCGACCACAGGCGGATTTTTAAAAAAGGGCAATACCACACTTATGATCGGTGCGGAAGACGATAAGGTGCAGGAAGTTATTGATATCATCAAGCAGGAGTGCGGACAGCACCAGAAGCTAACAGTGAACATGCCATACATTTCCGGTACCACCATGGTGAATTACGCCACCATGCCCATGACCGTGGAAGTGGGCGGAGCCACCATCTTTGTGATCAATGTAGACCGTTACGAGAAAATTTAATACACATTGCAGGCAGCAAAGGCGCCTGTGCACGGCTGGGACCAACAGCATCTGCACAGACGCCTTTTAAATATGTAAATGATTGGATATTCTTCAAGAATCTGGATACCCTAAAGTCTATATAGGACAGAATAAGGCCCGGTGCCTTTGCTATTCCGTAAAAACATATATATGCAGAGTACTTAAAAAAATGCAAGAATTTGTTAAATTCAACTTGTTTCCCCCATTCACTGCGTATATAATAAGTCTATATGCATTATTTACAATAAGGAAAGGGGTATACCATGGGATTTATTGATGTTATTAAAGAAAAAGCAAGAGCAGATAAGAAGACCATTGTTCTTCCAGAGTCTATGGACCGCAGGACATGGGTGGCTGCTGAGAAGATTTTAAAAGAGGATTTGGCAAATCTTGTTATTATCGGAACACCGGAGGATATCGGTGAGCACAGCAACGGACTGGACGTGTCCGGCGCAACCATCATCAACCCACAGACATATGAGAAAACTCAGGAGTATATAGATTTATTCGTAGAACTGAGAAAAGCCAAAGGCATGACCGAGGAAAAGGCCAGGGAAACCATTTTGAATGATTATGCATACTACGGCTGCCTGATGATCAAGAAGGGCGATGCGGACGGTATGGTATCCGGCGCCTGCCATTCCACTGCCAACACACTGCGTCCATGCCTGCAGGTGATCAAGACCAAGCCAGGCACAAAGCTGGTATCCGCATTTTTCCTCATGGAAGTTCCGGACTGCCAGTTTGGCGATAATGGAACCTTTGTATTTGCCGACTGCGGCCTGAACCAGAATCCGAATCCGGAAGAACTGGCGGCAATTGCAGTATCCTCTGCTGAGAGCTTTAAGCTGCTCACAGGAAGGGATGCCAAGGTTGCGATGCTTTCCCATTCCTCCAAAGGCAGTGCAAGCCACGCAGATGTGGACAAGGTGGTAGAGGCAACCAGACTGGCTAAGGAGATGGCTCCTGAACTGGAACTGGACGGCGAGCTTCAGCTGGATGCAGCCATTGTTCCTGAGATCGGCGAGTCCAAGGCTCCGGGCAGCAAGGTGGCCGGACATGCGAACGTACTGGTATTCCCGGACCTGGATGCAGGCAATATCGGATACAAGCTGGTGCAGAGACTTGGCAAGGCAGAAGCCTATGGCCCAATGTGCCAGGGTATTGCAAAGCCTGTTAACGATTTATCCAGAGGCTGCTCTGCAGATGACATTGTAGGTGTTGTGGCTATTACCGCTGTACAGTGCCAGAATAATTAATAAGATTAAGGAGAATATTACAATATGAAGATTTTAGTAATCAATTGCGGCAGCTCCTCTTTAAAATATCAGTTAATTGATATGGAGAATGAAAGTGTAGTGGCAAAGGGACTTTGCGAGAGGATCGGAATCGAAGGCTCAAAGCTGACCCATCAGCCTTCCGGCAAGGACAAGTTCGTGATCGAGAAGCCGATGCCAACCCACAAGACGGCCATTGAGATGGTAATGGAAGCACTGCAGGATGCAGACCACGGAGTGATCAAGGATACCAGCGAGATTTCCGCCATCGGACATCGCGTACTGCACGGCGGCACTGTGTACAGCGATTCCATTGTTGTGAACGAGGATGTAAAGAGAGTGATCCGTGAATGCTTTGACCTTGGACCTCTGCATAACCCGGCAAACCTGATGGGAATCGAGGCATGTGAGGCTGCTATGCCAGGAACGCCCAATGTTGCTGTATTTGATACTGCGTTTGGCATGTCCATGCCTGAGAAAGCATATATGTATGCGATCCCTCATGAGTACTTTGAGAAATACGGCATCCGCCGCTACGGCTTCCACGGAACAAGCCACAAGTTCGTATCTGCTGAGGCTATCAAGTTCGGCGGCCTGGATCCCAAGACCGCAAAGGTGATCGTGTGCCACCTGGGGAACGGCTCCAGCGTGTCTGCTTCCATCGGCGGCAAGTGCGTGGATACCAGCATGGGATTAACGCCTCTTGAAGGACTGATCATGGGAACCAGAAGCGGTGACGTGGATCCTGCCGTGCTTCAGTTCATCATGAACAAGGAGGGCCTTGATATCAACGAGATGCTGAATATTCTGAATAAGAAGTCCGGTGTTTACGGTATGACAAACGGTATCTCCAGTGACTTCCGCGATATTGAGAATGCTAAGGCAGAGGGCAACCATCTGGCAGAAGTTGCACTGGATGCGTTCATCTACCGCGTGACCAAGTATGTGGGTGCTTACGCAGCAGCCATGAACGGCGTAGATGCGATCGCGTTTACCGCAGGCGTTGGTGAGAATGACAAGGCCGGAAGAAAGGCTATTTGTGAGAATCTGGCTTACATGGGTGTGAAGATCGATGACGAGCTTAACAATATACGCGGCGAGGAGAGAGTGATCTCTTCTGCTGATTCCAAGGTAAAGGTTATGCTGATCCCAACCAATGAGGAGCTGGCGATCGCAAGAGAGACTCTTGACCTGGTTCAGTAAATTTCCATAAGAAATTGCGTATTTCTGGAAACTTTTTATTGACAAACCCCTTGCACCTATGTATAATAGCATAGGTGCATATCAAGGAGTATATGGTATGCTGATTAATTTATCGGAACTGTTTCCCGTGGAGGGAAAGTCTAAAACTTATACCCAGGAGCTGGATATGACACAGTTTCAGGCGCCGGACGGCACCTATGAGATTGTGGAAAAACAGCCGGTGACCCTGGTGATAACAAACCGGGGCGATAAGATACTTACTGTGACAGGAGAGGCTGACCTAAGCCTTGAGATGCCGTGCGGCAGGTGCTTGGAACCGGTGAAAGTTCCCTTTCATCTGGAGATTGACCAGGAACTGGACATGAACCGGACAGAGGAGGAGCGGGTAGAGGCTTTGGATGAGCAGTTCTATATTAATGGTTATAATCTGGATGTCGACCAGCTGGTTGGTAATGAGTTAACCTTGAACCTGCCTATGAAGGTTCTCTGCAGTGAAGACTGTCAGGGGATTTCTAATAGATATGGTACAAATCCGGGCTCTGGAGAAGGTGACTGTGATGACAGCCCACTGGATCCAAGAATGTCAGTTATCCAGGATATTTTTAAACAGTTGAAGGAGGTGTAAACCATGTCTATCTGTCCAAAGAATAAATCTTCAAAAGCAAGAAGAGACAGCCGCAGGGCAAACTGGAAGATGAGCGCTCCAAATCTGGTAAAGTGCAGCAAGTGTGGCGCTTTGATGATGCCTCACAGAGTTTGCAAGGCTTGTGGTTCTTATAACAAGAGAGAGATTGTAAGCGTTGAGGATTAATTTTCAGCGTCTCTGTGACAAGGAAAATGAAGTTGGATCAAGGCCTCCGGGGTATTGCCCTGGAGGCCTTGCTTGCGTTAAAAAGGTGTTTTCCAAAAAGCAGTTCGGTATTCAGCAGGTGTCAGGCCTGTACTTTGGCGGAATAATTCTGAAAGACGGCTGGAGGTGGAATATCCCACACTTTTAGCTATTTGGCCGATCGTCAGATCACTGGTGGTCAAAAGGCACTCTGCATGGCTCACTCTTCTTTGCTGAATATAACTTGTAACAGAGCAGTGATAAACGCTCTGAAATAGAAGTTTGAATTTGGAAAGACTCATGCAGGCAAAACCGGCCAGCTTCTCCAGGGGTATTTCACCGGCATAATGGTCGTTGATATAAGCTGCGGCCAATTCGATGTGCTTTAAATCCTGCATGCTGATTTCTGCCGATTTGGAATGTTTTGGATTGTTTTTCAGACGGGAGAGAAGCGTGGAAACCACTTCTGCAACCTTCCCCTCATAAAACAATTTTGCTGCCATTCCCTCACCACGATAATGTTCCACCTGTTTTAGAAGTATGACTAATTCCGGGAAATTCGCCTCCTGATCCAATTGGGAAAAAGCGGTAGAGGGGTTAAAATATTCTTCCGGATAATTTTCCTTCATATAATCCTTATAATAAGCCGGTGCAATACCTATCCCAACACTGCGGATCGGTATTTTTTTGTGTACCCAGATTTTATACGGTTCCTCATTGCCCGCTATGCTTTGGATGCAGCCTGCATGGATCCGTCTGTAGGGGGTAAGCTGTTCACCTGAGATGGAGTCGTAATATATGACACTTAAATATCCTGAAACATTGCTTTCTACCAGTGTATCTTTATGAAAATAAAAATCATGAATCTTGATATCGAATAAATCCTTTTCTCCATAGGCCCAAAAGCAGCCGGCCCCCATTTCAGGTGCCATTTTCCAGCATGTTCCTAATAGGCCGTAGGGGTGTTCTTCACATGAAGTAAATCCATAGAACTCCATGAGACGGGCATTCCAGTATTCCATTGTATGCTGCATTTAAGTCCTCCATTGAAACGATCAGCCATTTCTTTGAAACGATTAGCCATAAAATCGCGCAGATGATTGTATCATTTCAAATAAAGTGCTATCTTGATCATGAGGTTAGCGAATTCTAACCGCATTATATCATTATCACACAAAACCGTCAATAAGTGAAATCTTTAGACGGTGTGTGGAATGCACTACAAAACTCTCAACTATAAGAATGGAGGCGTGCTGATGTCTGAAAAAATGAATACACGGGCTATGCTGCTGAGTGACAGCCCGTGGAAGCTGGTAGCAAAACTTAGTGTTCCCGCAATTGTTGGAATGGTGGTGGTAGGGCTTTATAATTTCATGGATGGTGTTTATGTCGGGCAAATGATAGGAGATCGTGCAATGGCCGCAGTATCGGTGTCTTATCCCTTTACTTTAGCCAATACCGGGATTTCCACCCTGATCGGCGTTGGCTCTGCCTCGGTCCTGTCCAGGGCGATCGGGAAGAAGGACCAGGCTGTAATCGATAAGATCATGGGGAATTTAATTGCTCTAAACCTCATATTTTCACTTATCATTATGGCGGGTGGTATGATTTTTACAAAGCAGATTTTGATGCTTTCCGGTGCAAAAGGTGAAATCCTATCGCTTGCAACACGATACCTGCGTATTATTTTTGCCGGCAGTCTGTTTGTCAACTTTGCACAGTCGGCAAACATGATCATGCGCGGTGAAGGACTGCTTAAACGGGCCATGATGTTCAGCGCCGGTTCCGCGGTCATGAATATTATCCTTGATCCGGTTTTCATTCTGCTTCTTAATCCCTATGGGCGGGGAATTGATGGGGCCGCCTACGCAACAATTCTTTCCCAGGTCGCATATGCAGCTGCCACACTGTGGTACTTTAAAAAGAAAAGCAGGGCAGTGCGGATCCATGCTATACGTATTGAGAAAGATCTATTTCATGAAATTATCGGCGTGGGTGTATCTGCTATGCTCATGCAGGTTATGATGCTCGTACAGCAGACCGTGCTTTATAACCTTGCTGCTCAGCATGGAGGCGATACATGGCAGATTATTCTGGGGGCAACTTATCGTGTGGTTTCCTTTGCCTTCATTCCTTTGTGGGGGCTTTCACAGGGATATCAGCCGGCCGTGGGTACCAACTATGGGGCAAAGCAATATGACCGTGTAAAATACATAACCAAAATTTTTTCCATAGCAGCAACCTTGCTGGCACTCATTTTCTATTTGCCGATTATGACTGCACCCAAAGCGATCCTATCCATGTTTATAACAACTCTTTCTGTGGCAGAACAGGGAGCGGGGGCATTTCGCCTGTTTTTTATATCCTTTATCCTGTTAGGCTTCTGGATTGTGGTCCTGACTCTGATGCAGTCCCTGGGCAGGGCCACGAAGGCAAGTGTATTGGTGATCCTGCGCCAGATTGTCCTCTATATTCCTGCTGCAATTATTATGCCGCATGTGGCTGGACTGGGGGTACATGGTATATTCACAGCACCGGTGATCACGGATATGATTGTATTGATCGTAGCAATCAGGATGGCGGTAAGCGAATTTAAGAGGATGGATGGAAAACCATAGGGGAACAGATATTCGGAAGTCCTGGATTACGGAATTGCGTTTTACAAAAAGCAAGTGCAGGGTCAAAGCAGTTCATGTATGTCTTAAATAATTCAGGCTGGATGCATCAGGATGGACAGGTAGATACACAGACGGTTAGGCACCATATTTAAGGCCACTGCTGTTGCATACCAAACGCCGTAGAGCGCGGCTGCATTCTTTGTGCTGCATTTCTGATCCAGCATTCCCCACAGATAGCTTCCAACCGTGCCGATTAGTGCGCACACCGACATGGCTATCATAGCAGCACTCCGGGACAGTTCGATACTGGTCAGCCGTAGGATCAGCTGACTTATTACGCCCACGGTAACCATCATGTATATGCCCACGCCCAGACTGACAAACCAGAATTTTCTGGTGCGCAGAAAACAGCGGTAGGTCTGTGTCCCCTGCTCCGGCGGTTCACCTTCTGCCGCCAGGGCTGCCTCCTCATCCGTCAGATTAGCCGGATTCTCCCCAGCCTCCTGGGGAGTGTCAGGTATAAGCATTGCTCCGATGCATAGCAGGATCATCATACAGCCAATGATTGTGATTGCCCATTCGATCCCTCCGCACACCTGGGTCAGCATGGTGATTACAATTACAATGGAAGCCGAGGCCGGATTATTTCCCATCGCCGCCCAGCCTACAACAAGCTCCTGGGATTTCTTTTTGAGCAGAGCTACAAACTGATCGGCAATGCTCTCCTGAACACAGATGACAGGCAAAGCCATGCAGTGCATACCCCTACAGCCAAAGGAGGAGTTGATGACCGCATTGACACTGTTCTCCAAATCAGCGTCTTCCAGAACCAGGGCATGGTTCTTTGCCCCACACTGGGCCTGGACACGCTTGCCGTTAGCAGCCGCCTTGGAATAGATCTCCTTGCCAACGCCGGTGGTGCCGACAAAGGTTACGGCCTTGACCCTGGGGTCGGTGAGAAGAATATCCGCTTCGTGGTGGCTGCATGTGACCAGATTCACAACGCCCTTGGGAAATCCTGCTTCAGTGTAGAATAACCCCAGGATCCGGATGGCGGTTAAGGGGGTGGGAGAAGCCTCTTGCGCCGAGGTGATCGCTATTTCTACTTCCTCCTGGGTGCAGCGCGGCACTTCGGCGATCACTTCGCCGGTGTTGGAATCGGTTACAGACATATAAATATCGGTTTTGGACTCGCGCCATTCACCATATACGCAATACTTTTTTTTCAATAGACATTGTGATTTCCTCCTGGAATTGTTAGTTTATTTCACGCGGTATACCTGAGAGTAGTCGCAGGGGTCATTGTAGAAGGTGTGTTGTGCTCCCAGATACCGCTTGATCTTCAAATCGGCCAGATACTGTGCAATGGGCTAGTAGGTAGGCATATCGTCTGGATCAGGACGGATAAACCTGATACTGCCGGAGCAAAACGTGGTTTCCGGTTCGCGGATGGGGAAGGGATAATCCGCTGGTCTTTCCCATGCTTTGGGGTTGAATGTGACATAACTGGCATCGGCTCCGCCGCCGCTGCCAACGGCCCGGATCCCGATGACAGAGGAGAGATTGATGATTTTGCCGTGAATGTCATGTACCTTCATGTACCGGCCAAAATGCTTGCAGGTAAGCATGACTGATTTTACATTGGCATCAAACATGGCATCCCACGTATCTGCCGGGAACTCGGTTCCGGGAAATTTCTTGTTGACCCCCTGGGAGTTAACAAGAATATCAACCGTTCCCATCTTTTCCAGGGCATCTGACAGGAGAGCTGTCACATCCTCCTCTTTGGAAGCATCCCCTGCATGGTATAGGATATCCGCGCCGCCGCCTGCCTTAATTTCATCCTGGGCACGCTTGAGGGAATCTTCCCTGCGGCTGGATATCATCACCTGGCACCGGCTTCGGGAAGTTGATGTTAGAAAGGGGCCGATTTCTTATTACATTTAATAATTCTCAAACAATTCTCAATCATTCCAATAACAATCATGGGATACAATGCAATCATCCAGTGAGATATCACTAAAAAATGTACGCTGGCGTACACAAAACAAGAATGGAGGATCATTTCATGGAAAAGAAAAACTTTGTATCACTGATCATGGGAACTGTTGGAGGGATTTTATTCGGGATCGGCATGTGTATGTGCCTGTTACCTGAGTGGAACGCATTTAGGCAGGGGATTCTGGTATCGGCCGTTGGCGCGGTTGTGCTGCTGGCAATGCTGTCCGTGCGCCGCAAAATGGAGGGAAAACCTGCAATACAGCTGAATGCCAAAGCGGTGGGATCTGTGGTACTCGGCATTGCAGGCGCCCTGGTGCTTGGCAGCGGTATGTGCTTGACAATGGTATGGAACATGCTGGTACCTGGTATTGTCATAGGAATTGTGGGTATTGTTTTGCTGCTGTGTTTAATCCCAATCTGTAAAGGTTTGAAATAATACGCTAAAGTCAAAAACGGAAGCAAAAAACATCTGGCAGAGGAGAGGAAGACTCATTAGAAAGAGGTACATGTCAGGCCAAGAATGAATTTTAACAATTCTCAAACAAAAGGTATGGTATACTCTATATAAAAGTAATATTGTCATACGGAATGGAAGGAGATGTTACTATGGTCCATATCTTAATCGTGGAGGATGATTCTGAACTGAATCGGTTTGTATGTTCTTATTTGAATAACAGCGGTTTTATAACTAAGGGATGTTTAAATGCCCGGGATGCGTATGATGAAATGTATAACACGTTATATGACCTGATCATATCGGATATTATGATGCCGGAAATTGACGGGTTTGAATTTGCCAGAACCGTCCGGCAGGTAAATAAGACAATCCCCATCCTGTTTATGTCTGCAAAGGATGACTTGAATTCCAAGCAAAAAGGATTTCAGTTTGGGATTGACGATTATATGGTAAAACCCATCGAGGTGGAGGAACTGCTTTTGCGTGTGCGTGCCCTGCTCCGCCGGGCCAATATAGAGGTGGAGAGAAAGATAACCATCGGCAACCTGACATTGGATGCGGATGCGGTGACCGCTGTTGTAGATGGAACAGAGCTTCCGGTTACAACCAGAGAGTTTAATATTCTGTATAAACTGCTGTCTTATCCCAATAAGACATTTTCCAGAGGGCAGCTGATGGATGAATTCTGGGGATTGGAGAGCGATATCGGGCTGCGGGCAGTTGATGTATATATCACGGGAATCCGAAAGAAATTTTCCGCATGTGATGGCTTTTCACTGAAAACAGTCCGCGGACTTGGATATAAGGCGGTGCTGCAATGAAAGACAAGCCTGCCGAGCTAAGCTATAAAAGAAGCCTGTTTTCCATCAAGTCATATTTTTTTTATTTTCTGATCATTACATTTGCCATCACCTGCTGTCTGCTGCTATTTTTGAGCCATCTTGAACCGGACTATGGAAGTGTCCGTGAAAGCGCTAAACTGACAGCCATGAATGTTGTGCTGATCAGCCTGATCTTAACGGTTTTAGATGGGATCTACCGTAAGATAACGCTGGAGTATCCGATGAAACGGATTTTAAAAGCCTCCCAGAAATTGATAGGAGGCGATTACTCTGTCCGGATCCCTCTTGCCCATGATTTTGACAATACCAATGAACTTGATGTGTTAATTGAAAATTTTAACCGGATAGCAGAGGAACTGTCCGGGGTGGAAACGTTGCGCACCGACTTTGTTTCCAATGTATCCCATGAAATAAAAACTCCGCTGTCAGTCATTCAAAACTATGCTTCTTTATTGCAAAATGCAGAGCTTTCGGAAGAAAAAAAGAAAGAGTATGCAGGGGCGATAGTGGATGCATGCCGCAGACTGACAGGGCTCATCACCAATATCTTAAAGCTGAACAAGCTGGAAAACCAGCAGATTTTTCCGGAAACAAAGGAGTTTGATTTAGATACCCAGCTGTCTGAGTGTATCATACGTCTTGATAATGTGCTGGAACGGAAAGATCTGGAGGTAGAGGTGGATATAGAGGAACGGGTAAAAGTAAAGTCTGATGAGGAATTGCTTGACCTGGTCTGGAATAATCTTTTGTCCAATGCCATAAAATTCACACCGCCGGGAGGAAAAATCACAGTCAGTTTAAAATCAGATAACACAATGGCAGTGATAAAAATATCAGATACAGGCTGCGGAATCAGCAATGAGGTGGGAAAACGCATGTTTGAAAAGTTTTATCAGGGGGACAGCTCCCATGCCACCCAGGGAAACGGCCTGGGGCTTGCTCTGGTAAAACGGGTGGTGGATATTGTCGGAGGCGATATATCCATAGAGAGTAAACTGGGAGAGGGGAGCACATTCACCGTGCGGCTGAAAAAGATCCCGTCCGGAGGGCGGGGGAATCAGTCATCGCCGGAAAAATGAACATAGGGTTGGAGGTTTATTTTTATGGAAGAGAATGAGAAAAAATTCATATATACTTACTCCGCGGGAGAACAGGAGGAGATCAAACAGATTCGTCAGAAATATCTTCGTCCGGAAGAAAATAAGATGGAGCAGCTGAGAAAACTGGACGAAAGCGCAACAAAAAAGGGTATGGCAGTTTCACTGGTTTTGGGAATCGCCAGCACACTTTTTCTTGGCATTGGCATGTGCTGCACAATGGTATGGGCGGATACTATGTTTATTCCCGGCATTGGGATTGGCCTTCTGGGCATTGCCGGAATCGGGGCCTCATTTCCCCTGTACCGGTGTATTACAAAAAGACAGAGGGAGAAGCTGGCGCCTAAGATCATGGAGCTTACAAATGAGCTGATGAAATAAAAACACCAGCATAATAAATCAAAAAATAAAAAAGGTTCGGACATGAAGAAAATAGATTTATCACAAGGTAATATCAGAAAGCTGGTGGTACGGACCGCGGTTCCCATGGTTGTCGCACAGTTTGTCAGTATGCTTTACAATATTGTTGACCGTATTTTTGTGGGAAGGATACCGGGGATCGGAGCAGTAGCCCTGGGCGGTATTGCCCTTGTTTGGATCCACCGAAGCAAATCTTCCCTATGCAGTCCAATATGTGAGAATCATCAGCATGGGCATTCCCTTCTCCATGCTGATAACGGGAATGAATGTTTTTATTAATACCCAGGGGAAAACATTCATTGGTATGATTTCCGTGATCATCGGTGCCGTGATCAACATTGTATTAGACGCGGTGTTTATTCTGGTCATGGACATGGGAGTGGCAGGAGCTGCATGGGCCACAGTGATCGGTCAGGCGGTATCGGCAGCCTGGGTGGTTGGATATCTGATATCCTCCCGCTCGGTAATCCGCCTGAGAAGGTGCAATCTGATACCTGATCGACAGACTCTTGGCAGCATTGTGGCATTGGGGATCTCTAACTTTATCACAACCGGGGCGGAAAGTCTTGTCAATATTATTTTAAACCATTCTTTGAGAAAATATGGCGCAGCCGCGCTGTCCGGCTTTGCCATTGACGGGGCCACGCTTGCAATCTCCGTGGGAACGATCGTTACCGCGACTTCCTCCTTTATACGGCAGCCGGTCAATGGTTTCTGCCAGGGCCTGCAGCCGGTTATAAGCTATAATTACGGCGCGGGGAGACAAGACCGGGTCCGCCAGGCCATTACCTGTTCCATTGTTATAACAACCGTTTACGCTGCGGTCCTGTGGCTGCTTCTGATGGCTGTTCCCGGAAGCTTTTCCAAAATGTTTACGGAGAGCGGTGAGGTGATCGCGGTTTCCAAAAACCTGATCCGAATTTATGTCTTTGGCATGCTGTTCTCCGGTGTGCAGTCCACGCTGATCCAGTCCTTTATTGCCAGAGGGATGAAAAAACAATCCCTGCTTGTATCTGCGTTCAGTAAATGCTTGTATGTGCCCCTTCTCTTGATCCTTCCGGCATTGGTAAAACCGGCTTACAGTGTGCTGGCGATCTATGGGGCTCAGGCGATCACAGATATAATCGGCGTTCTGTTTATTGCAATACTTGCTTCAGTGTACAAAGGATTACAATAAAAATGGACTACCAACCTGCAACTTCTACCGTTCTTTCAAAGAGCGGTATTTCATTTTTCTGAAATGTAATGATCAGCGGATATTATGAGCGTTTAATGCTATCAGACGGTAAGGCGCCTTCCGCCATATCCCAGGCTGCGCCTGCGAACATAATCAGGGACATGTATATGTTGGAGTTTTTAGATCTGCCAGAGCCTTATAGGGAATATGATTTGAAAAAGGCCATTTTGAAGAACATGAAAAAGTTTTTACTGGAATTTGGCAGGGATTTTATTTTTATGGGAGAAGAATATCATCTTCAAGTAGGAAAGAACGACTATTATACGGATTTAATCTTTTTTCATAGGGAACTACAATGCCTTGTTGCAATTGAGTTGAAAATTGATGATTTCAAACCGGAATACCTGGGAAAAATGCAGTTCTATCTGGAAGCGTTAGACCGGGATGTAAAGAAGCCCCACGAAAATCCCAGCGTTGGCATTATTCTTTGCAAGAGCAAGGACGAGGACGTTGTTGAATATGCCCCGAGCCGGAACATGAGTCCAACCATGATTTCCGAATATCGGACGAAACTAATCAGCAAGGAAATCTTACAAAAGAAACTTAAGGAATTAACGGAAATGGTGGATGAGGATAAAAACTCTCAATGACGTTGAGAGTTTTTCAAAAAATCAATTTATTATGTTAGTACAAAAATAGCAGGGGATTATAATGAGTCTCTGCTATTTTATGGCCTCAAGCCAATATAAGGAGCGAAGCGATGCTGACTCTTCGGGCCATGTTGGCCCGAAGCCGGGTTTGGGGAGGTTCCCCAACAAGCAGATGTTTGACGTTCCGGCCGAAGAGCCGGAATGTCATTTATTTCCCCAAAATCTATTACATAGCTTCGTGACAAGTTGGCTTAACGTAAACAAGTATCAATTTTCAATATATGCTTGACAAATCACTTATGTTATGCAACAGTTGTTATACAACATAAGTGACGCGAAAGCTGGAAGGAGAAACTAATATGCCACCAAAAGCAAAAATAACAAAAGAAAAGATATTGAATACTGTTTTAGAAATCACAAAAGAAACCGGCTTTGAAACGGTAAACGCAAGAAGTATTGCCAATAAATTGCAATGTTCTACTCGACCAATTTTCACTTGCTATGAAAATATGGATGAAGTAAAAAAGGATTTTCTTAATTTTGCGTATAAATACTATGAACAGTTTGTTACATCTTATCGTGATTCGGAAAAAATCAATTCTTCTTTAGTTTACCCACTATCATACATTGAATTTGCTCAAGATGAAACCTATTTATTTAAGTTTTTGTTCATAGATGATATGGACTTAAATATGTCAAAAGCAACAGATTTTTATAAAGAAGAAGATAATGAAAAAAGAGCTAATGACTTTTCTGAATCTATCGGAATCAGATTAGAAAAAGCAAAAACAATTTTTTTGGATTTATTTTTATACTCTCATGGTATTGCTGTTCTTACGGCAACAAAGAAAATGAAGCTGGATAAAGATAGCGCTCAAAAAATGGTGATAAACGTATTATCCATTTTGATAAAGCAAGAAAAACCTGATTGGCATTTAGAAATATAATTTTACTAGATTAAACGCAAAGGAGGTTTGTTAGGTGCAATCAAATCAATACTTAATTGACTTTTATAGCAATTATGATGAGGAAAAACGGTTGCTATTAAAGCATGGCTCTGTTGAATTTCTTACCACTATGCGTTACATTGAAAAATATGTAACACCTGGCAATCATATACTTGAAATCGGAGCTGGAACAGGAAGGTATTCACATGCATTGGCTCGCCAAGGCCATGCTATTGATGCAGTAGAATTAGTAGAGCATAATATAGAAATCTTCCGTAAAAATACACAACCAGGTGAAAACATAACTATTACACAAGGTAATGCCATTAATTTATCTGCTTTTTCTGATAACACATATGATATTACCCTGATTTTGGGACCACTTTATCATTTATACAATGTCACAGATAAACGGCAGGCTTTAAGGGAAGCGATTCGCGTAACAAAACCGGGAGGAATTGTTTTTGCTGCTTATGTTATATCAGATGGCTGCCTCCTTGATGAAGGATTTATGCATGGCAATATCAATGTTGCTGAATATATAAAAAATGGTCTGCTCGATTCAAAAACATTTGCTGCAAAATCTGAGCCAAAAGATTTATTTGAACTTGTTCGTAAAGAAGATATTGATCACATAATGTCTGTATTCTCTGTAAATCGTTTACATTATGTAGCAGCAGATGGTACCGCATTACTTATGCGTGACGCCATAGATAAAATGAATCAAGATACTTTTGAATTATATTTAAAGTATCATTTCGCTATTTGTGAGCGAATGGATTTAATAGGTATAACAAGCCATGCGATTGATATATTTAGAAAACCTACATAAATAACTCAAACCAACATTATATAGCTATGAAATAAATTACATAGATTTATAAAATTCCTACCGCTATAACGGTGAAAGAAAAAACCATCGTTGCGGAGGTATTTCGTGTTGCTTCTTAAAAAAAGAGGCGGCGGTTTTGAAGAAATTCAGACCGCCGTTTTCTTTTTGAAAAAAAGAATATAGAGGGTGTATTAAATCGTCAATGATGCCGCCGACTTCGCTGGGACAAACGGCTGTTATCTTTATCAGGGCCGGGCTGTGAAGGAGGATAAGGACAGGAGCCTGAAAGACCAGATACTTGTTATCGCTCCCCATGAAGGGCTTGTTTCTTCCGACACATGGCTGAAATCGCCGCTTTTGGTCGCTGTCCGTAATGTGGGTTATGCAGATGCCCTGGTATCAATGATGTCTTTACAGGCTGCCCTTCTTGTGTCTTTTGGTGATGGAGAGCCGGATCCCAGGCTGATGAATGGGATTTCCGGAGCCGCAGTCTGTGGGACCGTATCGCTGATTGGAATTTATATGATATATTCTTCCGGCAGACAAAAAAGAAACGAATGATTAATATCTCTCAAACAGGATCATGACAAAACGGGAATAATGGTATGATAACTTCCTCTATGGCAGTACTCTTGGAGTCTCCTCGCAAATCTGAGCACCAGGAGATTCCGAGAGAATATTGAAAATTCAGAGGAGGAATGTTTATATGGGGAAGCAGATGGCGGAGAGGGAATGTGTCTGAGCGGGGCGTGAATGAGAGGGGCGTGAATGAGAGGAAATTACATGCTCTATCCGATCCACTGCCCCAAAGTTTCCATAAGCAGTTCCACATCAATGGGTTTTGCAATGTGGTCATTCATTCCCGCACTGTGGGCTTTTCCTATATCGGATGCAAATGCATTGGCTGTCAGGGCCAGGATCGGGATGGTATGGGCGTCCTCATGTTCCAGGGCGCGGATCGCTCTTGTTGCTTTGTAACCATCCATGACGGGCATTTGGATATCCATCAGAATGCAGGCATATTCTCCGGGAGCAGAGGTTTTAAACCGGTCCACTGCCATGAGACCATTATCCGCTGTATCGATCAAAAGGCCATGGGCCTTAAGCAGTTCCATTGCAATCTCGCGGTTGAGTTCATTATCCTCTGCCAGCAGAAGCTTTTTACCGTTTAAGGCAGCATTTGGCCGTGTGTGCATGGCGCTCCGGGATTCAGAACGGTCGTTTCTGCGGAATTTTTGGAAAGCATATACTATTTTTGATTTAAATAAAGGTTTTGTGATAAAGGCATCTGCGCCTGCCAGCCGGAACTTATCCTCAATCTCAGAAAAGTCGTAGGCGGAAATAATGATAATGGGCATATCCGGGCCAACCCTTGTGCGGATCAGCTTCAGGGTTTCCAGACCGTCAATATCGGGCATGATCCAGTCCAGGATCACTGCAAAAAAGTCATCCGACTGTTCATGGGCCTTAACAACACGGTCCACGGCTTCCCTGCCGGACAGAACCCAGCTGCACTGCATTCCCAGTTCATTCAGGATTTCTGAAACACTTTCACATATGGCCTGGTCGTCATCCGCCACCAAAACAGGCAGTCCGGCCAGTTCCCCGTCATCTGTTTCCGGCTCACTGCACAGATCAAAGGTAACGGCAACCACAAACTGGCTGCCTTTTCCCGGAGTGCTTTTCACCTCGATGGTGCCGTTCATCATGCGTACGATATTCTGTGTGATCGCCATTCCAAGGCCGGTGCCCTGGATATTGTTGATCCTGGCGTCATCTGCCCGGGAGAATGGTTCAAAGACATGGGAGATGAAGTCCTCATGCATTCCGATCCCTGAGTCGGTGACCACGAAAGAATACTGTCCCTTGCCCTTTGCAAAAGACGGGGTTTCCTGGATCCGCAGCCCGATGTTCCCGCCTTCAGGCGTATATTTGACGGCGTTGGAGAGTAGATTTACAAGCACCTGCTGCAGGCGTCCCTTGTCTGTCACCACATGTTCATGGCGGACCCGATTGGCATTTACCTGCAGTGTCTGATATTTTTCCGCTACCAGAGGGCGGAATACATCCATCACATCTTCGATCAGCTTGGGAAGGGAGACTTCCTCATATATCAGATCGATCTTCCCGCTTTCAATCTTGGACATATCCAGAACCTCATTGATCAGATTCAGCAGATGGCGGCTGGAGGTGTTGATCTTTGCAAGGCAGTCCTGTATTTTATCTGGTGAGTTCAGATTTGACTGTGCAATGACCGACATGCCTATGATGGCATTCATAGGTGTACGGATATCATGGGACATGGAGGAGAGGAAGTTGGTTTTTGCATCACTGGCAATCCGGGCTGTCTTACAGGCATCCTCCAGCACCTGCCTCTGTCTCGCCTGCTCCATGCGCTCCTTGGTTACGTCAAGGCCCACGCTGTAATAGGAGGGGATGCCGTCCCAGCTGTCCTGGGCACTGACAAAGCTGAAGGACAGTGCCAGTATTTTGAGAGCGCCATGATAAGTGACAATACGCCCTTCGGCCGCTGTGGGTTTTCCGGTCACCCTTGACTGATCCATAATATCAGTTATATGGACAATATCATCCGGGTGCACATAGGTACACTGGGAATGCAGCACCTGCTCAAATTCATTCCCTGTATAGCCGATCAGGTCCAGGAAGCCGCCGCCATACCAGAGGATTGTCCTCATATCTCTGGCATCCACCCGCGCAAATCCGCCATGGACACTGTTGATCAGCGCATCCCGCTCCTGGTCCTTTTTAGCCAGTTTATACTCCGCGCTGAACATATCATGGGAGAGTTCCAGCCGTGCCCGGTGCCCCTTCCAGCCGATCTCCAGATTCTTGATCATAAATGTCCGGCCCAGAGTGGGATTATAGAACTCCCACTTATAAAAATTATCTTTGTTCAGTTTGCAGTTGGTGCAGAAAGGGCAGGGGGAGGTACGTCCCTGGATCACTTCATAACACTTACGGCCAACTGTTTTCGCTGCCGGCATGCCAAGAACCTCGCAGGAAGTATGATTCAGATAAAGAAGCTCATATGTATCCATATCACTGACATAGGCATTTCCTTCGTATGTATCCAGCACCGATTGGAAGCAATGGTGCTGCTGTTGGCATAGCCGGGCCTGTTCTTCTTTTTCAAAGGCCAGCGCGTTTACATCGGCTAATTCCAATTGGAGCACCGGGCTCCTTGCTGCCGGATCCGCGGTTATGGTCCCCAGAAGGCGTACCCAGGAAAAACCATCTGCCTTCCGGGGCAGCCGGATGGTCATATCAAGATTAGGATCACCTGTGGAGGCTGCCTGAGCCGCCTCATGGCGTATTGCTGTGAAATCATCGGGAAACGGACGGTAGTACTCCTCCAGACTTGAGAAGAGATGATAAAATCCTTCCATTGTATATCCTGTAAGGCGGAAAAAGCCGGAGTTCCCCCATAAAATTGTTAAGGAGTCATCCAACAAACAGCAGATAACACCGACCTTTAATAAATCGATTCCTGCAGGACATGTTCTTCCTGACAACTGCGGCGGATCAGAATCCCTTCGTTTGTATCTTTTTTTGATATCCATTGTTTGGCCACCCGTCCTAAAAACTGCAATTCTATGTTCACATACCTAATTATTGCCATAAGTATAACAAAAGAAATAAAAAATAGCAAGGGGTGTCTTGGTGTCCAGGATGCTGCAGATTCTTGCTGTTTTTATTATGGTTGTTGGGGTGCAGTGAGTTATCTGTCATCATTTGGAACTTTAGATTGGCCTGGTTTGGTATTTTAATCATTTCTTCCTTTCCTAAGATTTGAAAGAGTTCTTTGCTTTGCGTACAAGCCTTTGTGCACAAGCCTTTTGTTCCAGGGTCAGGTAACTTTACCTAAAGGTCAGGGATCAGAAGTCTTTCTGCTTCTCCGATTCCCAGCCGGACCAGTTTAGTGATTGCAAGACGGAACTCATGGATCATGAGTGCTTCCAGATCACCGGAAAAACGGATGGGATCCCTGTCTTTCAGGGACTGGAGTAAGGTCTTATAAGATGAGAGACAGAAATCGGTCTGTCCCTCATCTTCTTTCCACATACTGCGCAGGCCATATCCCCAGAAGAGCTGCTTTAAAAGCTCGCTGTAAACGGTACGGACCGCCCGGTAGGGGGCAAACTGCCTTAACAGGTCAAGGGCGTCATAAGCAATAAGATGATACATCTGACGCGCTTCCATTGTAGTCAGGAATTCTATGCTTTTCTGCATTTGTTCAGCATCTAAGGATGATATTGTAAGTTCTGAAACCTCTTTACAGGACAGTGTTAAGATCTGCAGGCTCTGCGCCATATCCAAGAGACGTTTGCGGACCACCGGGTTATCAAAGTCGCAGTTACCCGCCGTCTCATGAAAAGGAAGGACCTTGGTTCCGATTCGTTTCATGGACTTGACCGCGCCAACGCCGTTGAGCAGGGAGAGGGTGCGGCGTACTGTGCTCACAGACACATTCCTCTCTTTGGACAGTCTGTTAAGGGAGGGCAGCAGCGTATCCACCGGATAACGGCCAAGGCTGATGTCGATCAGCAGGTCCATGGCAAGGGAATAGCAGATCTGTGACGCCTTTTTATAGGAATTCCAAGTAAAGGAAATCTCATCCTGCGGCGGCAGTGTGATCCGTTCCTTATAAAATTCACATAAGGACACAGACAGGAAATCCTGGGCCTGACAGATCAATTCCCTGAGAGGGTCCCAGTCCTGGTTAAGACAAAAGTCCAGGGACCGGGGGGCAAATTCATTGACGGCATAATCACACCATGGATTGTCCGGCACACATAAAAAAGGAGCTTCAAAGAACATATAGACCTGCCAGAGGAGCCGGGTAAGTAGGTCGTTGCCCAGGGAGTCGTATGCCTGCATCATATGGTTAAATGCTATAAAAGGCTGCAGGCCATGATTCCTCTTTCGTTCCATCATATTGGTGTAAATCTCCCCTGGGGCATTTTTCAGGCCGATCCACTGGGCATTGGTAAAGAGCGGACGCAAAGATCTGCTCAGATCGATCAATGCGCTCTTTCTAGGGGAAAAGAAAAGCTGGACATGCTGTTCTATTTCCTGTTCCCCGTAATCCTTAATGACGGTTGACCCCACATTCTGGGACAGGGTAACATATCCCTCCTGTTCCAACTGGAGATAAGCGCTGCGTATGGTATCCAGTGATACAAGGAAGTTTTCAGTGTTGTTTTCCATTGTGGGGAGAACATCGCCAAAGCGATAGGCGCCAAATTGTATATGTGTCTTCAGAACATCATATACAATTTGGCACCGTTCCATATCATTTTTCACGTATTCACCTCGTTTTAACTATTTAATATACCATAGCAAGTATAACATGATTGCGGTTACTTGTAAAACGTTGCTATTCCCAATAAAATTTGGTATACTGGAAGCATTATTATGTATGTGAACATAGGGAAATAAAATCTGCAGTGATTCAGCCCGGACGGCGTGAGAGGAGTATTCCAGCAATGACAAAGGATACAGGGATTTCCATGGACCAGCTAGAGTCCATATTGGATCATTCACCAACAACCATTATTATCAGTTCTCTGGACAACCGGGAGCTTCTTTATGCAAATAAAGCTGCGTGTTCCAGAATATCCAAAAAGGGAAAGGACAGCCCTTTGACCTGTTATCAGGCGTTTGGATATGACAGTCCCTGTCCTACCTGTCCGTCAGGAAGGGTTGGACAGGAGGAATCCGCGCTCCGTGAACTTTATGATCCTGAGAACGGCCATACCTACCGGTTTGTTGGAAAGGATATTGACTGGGCCGGCCGCCCGGCACATATTGAGTATATCTCTGACATCAGCAAACAAAAGCTGCTGGAACAGGAGTTGGACCACCTTGTAAATTCCATTCCGGGTGGAATCGCAAGCTACGAGGTGAGGGAGGGCCGCTTTGTCCCCGTCTATTTCTCGGACGGTGTTATGGAAATCTCCGGCCACACCAGGGAAGAATACAATGAAATGGCTAAAAACGATGCATTGGATGTCATCTATGAGGCTGACCGGGACCGGGTAATGGCAGCCGCTGCAAAAGCGCTGGAAAGGGGGGAGGCTTTAGATGTATCTTACCGGATGCGCCACAAAGACGGCCGTCTGATCTGGGTTCACTTAAATGGACGGCAGATTAAATCCTCCTCTGTGGCCGCCATGTTCTATGCCGTGTTCACAGGGCTGTCCTCGGAAAGCCGCTTATATCAGAATATCACCAACGAAACCGCGGACAGCATCTATGTCATTGCAAAGGATACCTTTGAACTGCTCTATGTCAATGAAACCGACAGCATACTTTCACCAGCGCCGGGCTGTCTTGGCGAAAAATGTTATGCTGCCCTCCATCACCAAAAGGCGCCTTGCGGATTCTGCGGCATTATGGCTGGCAGGATGGAAGGCGAAGAGTATGAGATTAAAGAAGACGGAACTGAGCGGATCACCTATACCCGTTCCATTGAGACTGACTGGAACGGCATTCCTGCTTATGTAAAATACGTAAGGGATGTCACTGAGATAGTCCAGACCCGAAGGGATAAAGAACGTCTGGATCTTTACTTTAGAAGCATTGTAGAACAGTTCCCCGGGGGTATTTCCATGATGGCATATAGTCCGGACGGGACCATGAAGCTGGAATTTATTTCTCCGGGCTTTGCTGCCATGATGCAGCGGACCGTGGAGGAGGCGAAACGCCTGTATGATGAAGATATCTTTGCAAATATCCATCCCGAGGACGTGAAGAAGAATCTGCGTAAGCTAAATAAATTTTTAAAGAGCAAAAAAGGGTCATGCGAACTGATCGCACGTATGCAGCGGAAGGATGGAACTTATCTCTGGACCAGCAGTATGCTGTCCATGCTGCCTTCAACGGATGACATCCTCCGGATCTACATTGTGTACACGGATATCACCAAGACGGTCAAAGAGCAGGAACAGCTGCGGCGCCGGTACGATGAGCAACTTCTGGAGCATTATCATAAGACAGGAGCCAATGAACTGATCCTGGGGCACAGTAATATTTCCCGAGACCGTGTTGTGGAAATGAGGGATTCCACAAATTCCGCTCTTGTGAAGCGGTTTGGGACCAGCCGGGATGTTTTTTTTCAGGGGCTTGCGGGGATGATCACAGATAAAGAGGATTACGAAACATTTTTAAACATGTTTATGAATGAATCTCTATTGGAAGCATACTCCCAGAATAAAACAGAGCAGGTGATGAAATGCTTCATCCAGCTGCCGGAGGAGAAATACGGGCGTTTCGTCCAGTTCAAAGTGAATCTTCTCACAGGGCCGGAGGCGGGGGAGGTCATAGGAATCCTTACGGTTACCGACATCACGGAAGAAAACATATCGGAACGGATCTTCCATCAGCTTTCTGTGACCAGCCATGACTTTGTGGTGGATGTGGACCTTCTCCATGATTCCTACAGGATACTGGCTTATTACAAAGGCGCTTCCTACATTCCGCCTCTTGAAGGTTCTCATTCGGGTCAGGCGGCAAATATGGCAGATTCTGTAGTGCTGCCAAAGGACAGCAGACAGTTTGTACATGCGCTGGATGCGGAAGAAATGCGCAGAAGATTAAAGAAAGGTCCCTATACCATTACCTTTTCCACGGCAAATCATGGGGATATCCGCATAAAGAACATGACCATTGCCTCCATTGAACCTCTCCTGGAGCGCTATTGCATGGTGTGTACGGATATCACGGATTCTGTCAGGGAACAGCAGGGGCTGCTGCACATGATGGCATATACATTTGAACTCATGGGACTGCTGGATATCAGCAGCGGGAGCGTTACCATGTACACCAGAAACATGGTCCTGGAAAACCTGCTCCCTGACACCATAGAGAATTATGAGGAAGCGGTTGGGATCTTTACTGATCACGATATCGTGTCTGAATCCGTAAAGGATGTGCAGGATCAGTTTCAGATCCGCTGGATCCTTAACCGGCTGGAACAGGAGCCGTCTGGATATGATTTTGTAGCAGCCTGCCAATGCGAAAATGGTCTCAGGTATAAACAGTTCAGTATGCTTTGGGGTAACAGGAATCATGATACGGTCTGTGTGGTCCGGGCGGATGTTACGGACATGATCGCTGAGGAGCGCAAGGTGAAAACGGAATTGGAAAACGCTCTGGCCAACGCGGAGGCGGCCAATGAGGCAAAAAGTAATTTCTTATCCGCCATGAGCCATGATATCCGCACCCCCATGAACGCCATTGTGGGCATGACGACCCTGGCTTTTGCTCATATGGATGACAGGAAGAGGCTGGAGGACTGCCTGCAAAAGATTACTGTATCCAGCAGGCATTTACTAAGCCTGGTAAATGATGTGCTGGATATGAGCCGGATCGAGCAGTCCAGGATATCACTGAACCATATGAAGCTTCTGCTTCCCGATATCGTGGACCAGCTGACTGCGATCCTGATCCCCCAGGCCAGGGAGCAGGGCGTGCGGCTGTCTGTTTGCCTGGAGCAGGTTTCCCATACCGCTTTTTACGGTGACTCACTGAGGATCAATCAGATTCTGATCAATCTGTTGAGCAACGCGATTAAGTTTACCCCTGCTGGCGGCAGGGTGGATTTTTTTGTGGAAGAGTTTGCGCCTGATCATGCACCGGCGGATGCAGGGGCGGGTGCAGAGGCGGAAGAACCTGCAACGGATCATACGCAGGCGGATATACGGTACCGGTTTACCGTGCAGGACACGGGAATTGGAATGAGCGGAGAATTCCTGAAGCATATTTTTGAACCATTTACCCGGGAACAGGCAGCGGCACAGATCGAAGGCACCGGTTTGGGGTTAAGCATTGCAAAGAGACTGGTTGATATAATGGGAGGCGAAATCTCAGTGGAGAGCAGGATCGGACAGGGCAGCAGATTTACCGTGGAACTGGAGTTTGAAAAGGCAGAACCTTCTTTAAACGTGAACGCGGACAAGGGAGAGACCTCTGATTCCAAGATGACGGACCTATTGACCGGACGCCGCTTTCTGGTGGCCGAGGATAATGAGATCAATGCTGAAATCCTCCGCGAACTCCTTTATATGGAAGGGGCCTCCTGTGTACGCAGGGAAGACGGAGTCCGAACGGTGGAAGCCTTCCGATCAGCAGAACCAGGGACCTATGATGCCATACTGATGGATATCCAGATGCCTGGAATGAACGGATATGAAGCAACCCGCGCAATCCGCAGCCTGGACCGTAGGGATGCAAAGGAGGTACCGATCATAGCTATGACAGCCAATGCCTTTGCGGAAGATGTCCAGGCGGCATTGGAGGCAGGGATGAATGCCCATGTGGCAAAACCCATTGACATGGATCTGCTGCGGGCCGCCTTAGGTAAGGTGTTCTGACACAGGGCAAATACACACCACCAATGGGCATTATTAATAAAAGTGTATTGATGGAGGGAAAAAATAAACATAAATGAATGATGAATTGATGGATGTGCTGAAGGTGATCGCAGATAAACGGATGGAGAGGACGATTGAAGGACTGCTGAGTGAGGACGCAGCATACAGGAAATTGTCAAAGTCAGCCTGTTCCATGGAACGGATCTATGATGCATTAAATCTGGATCCGGATATAAAGATAGTGATCGATCAACTGCTGGCAGAGAGGGATGGGATGAATATGGAGAAAACATCCCTTGCATATTGGGCGGGGATGATGGATGCCATTATTATTTTACGGAATATGGATATCATTACCCTGGCGTAACTTGTTGTTTATATAAAATAGTGGTAAACTACTAATAGTGAATAAGGACAGGACCTCCAGGGTTTTTACCCCAGAAGTCCTGTCCATAAAAAAGGATGACCGGAATGGATACGATCATTGTTCGTGGAAATAAGCCACTGATACTCATAGCCGTTCTGATGTTTGCGGCTGCCTTTATCTTTTTACCTATTATTATCTATTCTGACCTAAATGGAAATGAGACAGTTTTGTTTGGCTATATAATGGCCGCGGGTTTCTTTGCCGGCGGTTTGCTTTTACTGCTGTATTATAAGCTGCAGCGCTGAACTGCTGAAATTCTTTGAGATGAGAGGAATCCCCATTACACTGCAGGATGTATCCATCCGTGAGGGAAAGGTGACTGTAAAACAGGACCAGGGCGAAGTGACTGAAAGGATTTGGGCAAAACACCCGCGTTTTTATCAATCACCGTTATGGATCAGGCGTGTAAGGCTGATGTTGAAACTGATGAATATCGCCGGAGTTGTGCTTGCGGTGGCGGCATGGCAGTTATTTGATATAAGACAAGAAGGTCTGGTATACATATTCTGTCCCCTTGCCTTTTATATTACATATCTTTTATTTTACCGGATCATTGTATTTGAGGTTCCGAAGACGGCCACAAAACATTGGAAGGAGACACATATCAATTTCCCCTTTGCAGCCCTGATCCTTATGATCCCGGTTTTATTGATCGCCCGCCCTGCCCGTTCGCGCAAAACAGTGTTGGGGATATGCCTCCTTTTGCTAATGTACGGCTATATCAGTATGCCCTATGTCAACTGGGTCTTTTGTACCGGACAGCCGGAATATGAACCAGGAGTCGTGGTGGATAAGGCGCATTGACAAGCCGCATTGACAGGACTGTCAGCCATAAAACGGTCTATGCAAAAGGCCGGGATATACAGGCGGATTTATGATCCCCTTGTGTATCCCGGCCTTTGTTTGTCCATGGAGCGGGCAGCTCAAACGCTTTTACCAGTGCCGCGGGACCTTTGGACCAGTCTTACAGTGAACCGGCCGTGAGTTGATTTAGAATAAAGTCCAGATCCTTTGCAGACTGTTCCATCAGGTCATAGGTGTAGTCATGGAGACACCAGTCCAGAATGGTTCCGCGGCCGATCCGAAGCAAAAAATCCGTGATCTCTTCAGAATCCATGGAAATGCTGCCGCAGCCGGAACCCGTGGCCTGGGCGGGCGGGGTGATAAGTCCCTCATCCACAGCCTGCCTCACAAATCCCAGGACCGCCTGATAGTAGGAACGGCTTTTTTTGGTAATATAATTGTCCCTGATGGAAAGCTGGGAGATATAAAGCTCTTTGGCAAATTGCGCCCCGTTGTCAAATATGTACTGATTCAGGCTCAGCACAATGTGGCGGATGGCCTTGACCGGGTCCTTTTCATGGTATGAGTTTAAAAATTCGCTCAGGCCCTCATCATAGGATGCAAAGCCCTGGGCGATCAGATCCTCCTTGGACGAGTAATGGTGGTAAAATGCTCCGGTGGAAACGCCGCTTTTTTCACAGAGCCTGCGGATGGTCAGGGCAGGGTAGCCCTCCTCGCGGATCAGCTCATATGCGGTGTACAATAATTTTCGTTTTGTTGTCATGGCTTGTTTCTGCCGGTTGGTCATTTCCATGTTCCATCCTCCATCTTCCTTGTGGGCGTCAGACGCTTATGGATTATTCTAGTATAAAAAGTTGAAAAAAACAAGAGAAGAGCGTTGACATTTTCCTGTCAGTCTGTTAAACTTCATTTCAGATAACGTGTTCGGCGAACAATGATATGTGAAAGGAGACAGTAAAATGAAAACCACGTATGAGGCTTTATTTGAACCAGCGTATATTGGCAAATGTAAGCTGAAGAACAAGATGGCCATGGCTCCCATGGGGCCCATCGGCTATGCGGACCCACATTTTGCCTTTAACCAGAGACTCCAGGATTACTATGTGGAGCGGGCGAAAGGCGGCATCGGTCTGATCATTACAGGTGTCTGTACCGTGAATGTGGATGTAGAGGGCATTGGCTCACCGGGTATTCCGTGCGTAACCAAGAACCCCAAGGCATTTGTACATAACGGGAACCAGATGAATGACAGGATCCACGCCTATGGGGCCAAGATCTTTTTGCAGATGACTGCTAATGCAGGAAGGAGTACCATGCCCGGCATGGTTCAAAACTGTATTGCGCCGTCCGCCCAGGAGAACCGGTTTGATCCGTCTCTCATCCATCGTGAGATGACCAGGGAGGAAATCCGGCAGTATACAAACGATTTTATAAAAGGCGCTGTCATCGCCAAGCGGGCAGGATTTGACGGCGTGGAGATCCATGCGGTCCACGAGGGATACCTGTTGGACCAGTTCGCCATCGCTCTCTATAACCATCGGGAGGATGAGTACGGCGGAAGCCTGGAGAACCGTCTGCGCTTTGCCACGGATATTGTCCGCGGGATCAAGCATGCCTGCGGTCAGGATTTCCCCGTGTCCCTGCGCTTCAGTTTAAAGAGCTGCATGAAGGGGCTGCGTCAGGGAGCCCTTCCGGGTGAAGTCTATGATGAGGCCGGGCGGGATATAGATGAGGGGATCCAGGCGGCAAAGTTCCTGGTATCCGCCGGTTACGATGCTCTGAATGTAGATGCCGGAACTTATGATTCCTGGTACTGGAACCATCCGCCCATGTATTTTGAGGAGGAAGGAATGTACCGGCCATTTGGTGAGATCCTGAAAAAAGAGGTGGATGTACCCATCATCCTGGCGGGCCGGATGGAGAACCCGGATATTGCCGTGGAGGCATTGGGAAAATCCTGCGATATCGTGGAATACGGCCGCCAGCTTCTGGCCGACCCGGATTACCCGGAGAAGCTGCGCAGAGGCCGTCTGGACGAGGTACGGCCCTGCCTGGGATGCCATGAAGGATGTCTGGGAAGAATTTCCAAGGCTCCTGTGTCCTGCGCGGTGAATCCCGCCTGCGGGCGTGAGATGATTTATGGGATCACCCCCGGGGCCAGAAAGAAAACCGTCCTGATCGTGGGCGGAGGCGTGGCTGGCTGTGAGTGCGCCCGGGTAGCCGCCGCAAGAGGGCACAAAGTGATCCTGTGTGAAAAGTCCGGCTGTCTGGGCGGCAACCTGATCCCCGGCGGCATGCCGGAATTTAAGCGCTATGACCATCAGCTGGTGCGCTGGTATGAACGGCAGCTGGAGCTGGCCGGCGCAGAGGTGCGTCTGGGACAGGAGATGAATGCCGGGGAAGTGGAGCGGTTTCCGGCAGATGTGGTGGTCATCGCAACCGGGTCCGTTCCCATACGGCTTTGCCGGGAAGAACTGTCCGCGGCCGTGACGGCGGATGAGGTGCTGATGGGCCGTGTGGTCCCGGGAGAACATGTGGTCATGATCGGCGGCGGCCTGGTAGGATGCGAGACAGGACTGTGGCTTGCAAAGCAGGGGAAAAAGGTGACCGTGGTGGAGATGCTTCCGGAGATTCTGGGCGGACCCAAGGCCCTGCCGTTTATGAACTATTCCATGCTCCTGGATCTTCTGAAGTATCATGGGGTAAAGATTTTAAAGAACGCCCGGGTTACCTCCATCCATGACCGTATTGCGTCAGTAGAGCAGGAGGGTGGAATAACACAGCTGGAAGCAGACACAGTGATCTCAGCCGTGGGATACCGGTCCGAGAACCGGCTGTATGAGGCAGTGAAGAACATGGACCGGGAACTTTACAATGTGGGGGATTCCAGCCGGGTTCACAATATCATGTACGCCATATGGGATGCATATGAAGTGGCAAGGAATATATAAAGGGGGAAAACAGGAATGAAAAAACAGTATGAGCATTTGATCATAAAAGGTATACGCTGGGTGGATTCCCTGCCGGATCATGAAGGTTCTGTGGGAGGGAAAGGATTTCACATTCTGATGAACGGGGAACTGGTGCCGGAGGCCAATGCCTGGGTGTGCCCAACCGTATTCCAGATCACCGGGCGCCAGTCGGAGATCGTGGCTTCGGGCACAGGCGCAAAGGCCAACCCGCATATCCATGAAGGGGATGAGATGTATCTGATCCTGGGAGAAAAAGGGGCTGTGGAATTCTGCATTACGCTGGGGGACGACACCTATTACCTGGAATCACCCAGTGCGGTCTATATCCCGGCGGGGCTTCCACATTCCATCCGTCCCACACGTTTTACCGAGGGGACCTACGGGGGATCCTGTCAGATCTACCTTTCCAGGGATTACGTGACAAAGCCGGTACCCGAGCATCCGATACGGATTGAGAATACGGAACATCTGATCGTAGGCGACATCCAGTGGGTGAAGAGTCTTCCGGACCACGAAGGTTCCGTGGGGGACAAAGGCTTTCCAATCCTGATGAACGGAGATCTGGTGCCGGAGGCCAATGCCTGGGTATGCCCAACCCTGTTTCTGGCGACCGAGCGCCAGGTGAAGATCGTGGAAGCCGGTACAGGGCCGAAGGCCAATCCGCATACCCACGAAGGGGATGAGATGTATCTGATCCTGGGGGATGAGGATGTTGTGGAATTCCAGATCACACTGGGAAATGATACCTATGATCTCACATCCCCCTGTGCAGTGTACATCCCGGCCGGCCTGCCCCATTCCATACGCGCCACAAAGTTCACCCAGGGGCGGTACGGAGGTTCCTGCCAGATCTATCTGGATAAAAATTATGTGACCAGACCGGTTTAAAAGTAAGGGATTCCAGAAACTGATAATTGAACGGAAGAGAGAGGGTCTGCTGTACCAGATTGGTGCGGCGGATCCTTTTTTGGGGATAGAGGGGGAGGCAAGATGGTGTCTAAGCGACCAGACAGGATTGTGAACAGAAGAATGAAGTAATGAGATGAAATGAGCTGATTGACATTTCCATGCGCTAATATTAGAATGAGAAAAGCTGGTTATGCATCTATACGCATTAGGCAAATAGGGCATACACGACAAATTGAATTTATTGAAGGGATAATAATGAGAATCGAAACAGAGCGGCTTAATATTATTGCACTTACCCCAGAGCAGCTTGAACTATGGACGCATAGCATTGGAGAACTTGAAAAGGAACTGCTATGCTCATACAAGGCGGAGCCAATGGAGGGCTTATTTCGTGAGATTGTATGCGGACAAGCAGAAAAAGCTAAAAAGGATCCGGACAATTACCTATGGCACACTTTTTGGTTTATTATTAAAAAGACGGATCATTGTGTAGTTGGATCGGTTGATTTTAAGGACGTTCCTAATAGTGACGGAGAAGTTGAAATAGGCTATGGCTTAGGGCGTGAATTTGAGCATAACGGTTATATGACAGAAACGGTTCAGGCGTTTTGTAATTGGGCTTTGCAGCAGGACAAAGTCAAGCACATTATTGCTGAAACAGATGTTGACGGCGCTTCATCGCAAAGAATTCTAACAAGATGCGGTTTCAAAGAATATGCCAGAAATGATACTGTATGGTGGCGGTTATAAATCCCGGTTTGCAGGCTTTGGAAAGGGTTATTAACATGCTCTGCAATCTGAGAAATAACTTGAGCGGGCCATCTGACCATGGTATAATAAAAGCATTAGCCAAAGCTAACTGAAATGGTTTTATGCTTATGGAAAGGGTGGTCATATCTTGCCGACAACACAATATAAACTTTTTCAAGACCGATCCATTTACCGGGATATCTGTGCTCCTATGACACAGCAGTTTTGCGGGAAAATGAAGGATCAGATTATTTCACTGTCTCCGGATATGGGGGCAGGTTACTTTCGTTACATTTCCCCGTGTAAAAATGTAGAAATGTATGTGAGTGATGTAACCTTCCGCAAGAGGACTGTTTTAAAGGAACAGACAAACAGGGAGTCTTTTTCCATCTCTTTTTGTATTTCTGATATTCTGGAATGGGGAAAGCCGGGCACACAGGGATCTGCCTTATTGGAAAGAGGTGATTGCTGTGTATATGAGAATGGCAGATATGAGGTGGAGAATTATTATGAAGCAGGACTGCGGTATATTGGAATTGGTCTGAACCTGCACCCGGACCGATTCGGGGTAGTGACGGATCATTTGCTGGAAAAGAAGGCGGCCGTATCTCCTGAAATGCCTGCACATAAACTTCCCAAATACAAAATGACCAAAACAGTGGAGGCTCTCCTGCACCAGATCCTTTGCTGCAATTATATTGACAGGCTGAGATTCCTGTATCTGGAAGGAAAAATACTGGAACTCGTTGCTGCATTTGCCAATGAAGTAATCCTGGAGCAGGATTTACTTACGGTCCAAAAACAAATGTCCATATCAGACCTCGCCGCCCTGGCCAGAATCAGGAAAATAATTGATGAAACATATGCGGAGCCGATGACTATTGCAGAACTTGCAAAGATGAGTTTTATGAGCGAGTCAAAGCTGCGGAAATGTTTTCAACAGCAATATGGCATGACCATTTATCAGTATGTGTTAGAGTGCAGAATGGAGAAAGCACGGGAACTGCTTGCCGATGGGAATGATCAGGTAAAGGAGGTCGCCAGCCTGGTTGGATACAGTAATATCAGCCATTTCAGCGAAGCGTTCCAAAAGAAATTCGGCCGAACCCCCAGCATGTACATGAAATCATTCAAACATTAATTGAATGATATTTGGCGTTTGGGGGTATAAAAAAAACAGATACGGGGGGATTTTCATCTTTTTATTTTTGTATAATAGTTAGTGAATACTAACCAAATATAATAGAAAAGAGGAAATGATCTTGACGGAAAAAAAGCAAAACTGGCTGTCAGGCATATTTGGATTTATCGGAGAATATAAGGGGGCTATGATCGGTTCTGTCACTCTTGCGGTCCTGAGCGTGGCATGCGGCCTGATCCCCTATTTTGCCGTGTCCCGTATCATCATCCTGTTCTTGCAAAACGAGGCTGAGATGGGGCGTATTGCAGGGATGGCGGCAATCGCATTAGGGGGATATGCCCTGCACAGGCTGCTGTTCAGTACAGCTACGGTGTTATCCCATCAAACTGCGTTTGCGGTTTTAAAGAACATCCGAAGTGCCATTGCCGAAAAGCTGATTTGTATGCCCATGGGTACGGTCATGGGCAGATCCTCCGGACAGTACAAGGACATCCTGGTGGACGAAGTGGAACGGGTGGAGTTTCCCATTGCCCATATGCTGCCGGAATTTACATCCAACCTGCTGATCCCCGTTGCTGTATTGATCTATATGCTGACACTGGACCCGCGTCTGGCTCTTTGTTCCGTTACAACTGTGGTGCTGGGTCTGCTGTGCTTTAAACGGATGATGAGCAATTACGAAGTCCGCTTTTCCAAGTACATGGAGGCTTGCGAGACGCTTAATTCCACTGTCATTGAATATGTGAACGGCATTGAGGTGATCAAAGCGTTCGGCCAATCCACTTCCTCTTACGAGAAATATGCCGATGCGGTGAACGGTTACAGGGACTATACACTGGAATGGTATAAGCGCTCCTGGATGTTCAGTTCCGCGGCCTATTCCATCATGCCTTCCGTTCTGCTGACTGTCCTGCCCGCAGGTGCCGTATTCTACAGAAATGGGACGCTGGAACTGCCTGTGTATATCGTTTGTATAATTCTGTCCCTGGGGCTTGTGCCGCCGCTGATCAAAGTGGTGGAGTTTCTGGACAACTTTGCGGTCATGGAGCAGACGGAAGCAATGGTACAGGGGCTTTTGTCCGCGGAGGAACTGTCCCGGCCTAAGAAGGCGGGACAGCCGGATGGATATTCCTTTGAATTTAAAAATGTGGGATTTGCCTACGATAAAGCACAGGTATTGCAGGATGTATCCTTCACTGCAAAGGAGGGGCAGATGACAGCGCTGGCAGGACCTTCCGGCTCAGGCAAATCCACCATTGCCAAACTCATGGTACGCTTTTGGGATTCCGGCTCAGGCGAGATCCTGCTGGGAGGAACGAACATCCGGGATATCCCCCAGGATATTCTGATGGATCATATCAGTTACGTATCCCAGGATAACTATCTGTTCAACATTTCCATTTTGGAAAATATCCGCATCGGCAGGCCGGGAGCCACCGTTCAGGAAGTAAAAGAGGCTGCAAAAAAAGCCTGCTGTCATGAATTTATCGAAAAACTGGAGCACGGCTATGATACCCTGGCCGGAGATGCAGGCGGCCAGCTTTCAGGAGGGGAACGTCAGCGGATCGCCATTGCAAGGGCAATCTTAAAAAATGCACCTGTAGTTATACTGGATGAGGCCACGGCTTTCACGGACCCGGAGAATGAAGATAAGATCCAATCCTCTATCTCGTCATTGACCCGGGGAAAGACTTTGATCGTTATTGCCCACCGCCTGTCTACCATCGTAAACGCAGACCAGATCCTTGTGGTGGACAGCGGCCGGATCGAGGCGTCTGGAACCCATAAAAAATTGATGGAAGAATGCCCGCTGTATCAGCGCTTGTGGAGGTCACACATGGATTCTATGCGTTGGGGTATGGGCAGCAGGAAGGAGGAGTATGATCCGGATCATAAAGCGTCTTTTAAAACTGGCAGGTAGGGATGCCTTTAAGATCAAGCTGGGATTCCTGTTTGGATTTCTGGAATCGATATTCAGCGCCCTTCCTCTCATTGCAGTATTTTTGGTCCTCCAGGAGACCGACCGGGCGGGACAGGGCAGTGATATGATACAACTGTCGGTCATAGGGCAATGTCTGTTCCTTCTCATCACAGGTGTGGCCGGGCGGACGGTGTTCCGCTATCTCTTGTCCCGGTACCAAAGCGGTACCGGTTATGAGATTTTCGCCAAACAGCGTCTTCTCATCGGGGATATGCTGAAGCGGGTGCCTATGGGGTATTTTAATGATAATCATTTAGGGGAGATCACCTCTGCTGTCACAACGGATATGACCTTTGTGGAAATGTACTCCATGCATCTGCTGGATAAGGTGGTAAACGGATATATCGCTGTTGTGCTGTATAGTCTGGTCATGCTGCGCTTTGACTGGCGCATTGGGCTGATTTTCATCCTGGCCATTCTTATTTCAGCCTTCCTGTACCGGTATTTGCAGAAACGGGGGAAGGAGCTGGCCCCAAAACGCCAGGCTGCCCAGGCCGGACTGGTATCGGCCGTGCTGGAGTACATACAGGGGATGGCGGTGGTCAAAGCCTTTCACATGACCCGGACCAGTTCCAAGCGGGTACATGAAGCCTTTGAGGAAAGCCGTCTGGCAAATTTCAAAATGGAAAAGACACTGATCCCCATAGTGGCTGCCTATGATTTTATGTTTAAGATTGCAAGCTGTATGATCCTGGTGGCCGCTCCGTATTTCGCCCTTGGCGGCAGTATGACCTATCCCGTCATGTTCCTGCTTTTGATCGCCTCTTTTACAATTTTCTCTTCCATCGAAAATATGGGAAGCGTGACGGTCCAGGTCCGCATGATGGATGCGTCTCTGGACCGTATCGAGGCCATCAAGGATGTGGCTGTCATTGATGAGGATGGAAGAGATGTGGATCTGGATCGTTATGACATTGAACTGAACCACGCCTCATTTTCCTATGGACAGCGGGAGGTGATCCATGACGTCAGCTTTACGATCCCCCAAGGGACCATGACCGCCATTGTAGGGCCTTCCGGCAGCGGGAAGACAACCCTGTGCAATCTAATTGCCCGTTTTTGGGATGTGCAGAAGGGTGAGGTGCTGGTAGGCGGTGTCAATGTGAAGGAAATGACCTGTGACAGCCTGCTTTGCAACATCAGCATGGTCTTTCAGAAGGTTTATCTCTTTAACGATACCATCTATAATAATATCCGGTTTGGCAGGCAGGACGCTTCCTGTGAACAGGTGGAGGAAGCGGCAAAGCGTGCCTGCTGCCATGGCTTTATCACAAAGCTTCCACAGGGCTATGACACCGTGATCGGAGAGGGAGGTTCCAGCCTTTCAGGAGGAGAAAAGCAGCGTATTTCAATTGCCCGCGCTATTCTAAAGGATGCGCCAATTGTGATTCTGGATGAAGCCACAGCCAGCATTGACCCGGAGAATGAGCGGGATATCCAGCTGGCCATCGAGGAGCTGACCCAGGGGAAAACCAGGATCGTGATCGCCCACCGTCTTGCAACAATCCGGAATGCCGGCCAGATCCTGGTTGTTGACGGTGGAAGGATCGTTCAGCAGGGCTCCCATGACGAGTTAATAACAAAGCCGGGAATCTATCGGCATTTTTGGACCATCCGGCAGAAGTCGTCCGGGTGGACATTATAACAGGGGATCTTCAGGAGGATTTTACTATGAAACAGGATCAGAAAGAAGCGCTTCATATTCCTGCTGGGGCATGGGGCGGTAGAACACATAACCCTGGATGTAATCGCAGCCGATCCCTTTTAAAAATTCAACCTGTTCCATGGATTCGATCCCTTCGGCAACGGTCCGGATATTAAATTTTTTCACCAGTGATACAATGCTTTCAACCAGCGCAAGATCACGGCTTTGATCCGGACCTTCCTCAAAAAAGAAACTATCGATCTTCAGTACATCGATGGGCAGGTTTTTCAAAAGTCCCAGGGAGGAATAACCCTTTCCAAAGTCATCAATGGAGCAGGAGAAGCCGGCGTCCTTGAGCCGCTTGACGGTTTGCAGGAGCAGGGCGGAGTTGTCAAAGACCATGGATTCCGTGAATTCAATTTCCAGAAGCTGGGGCGGGATGGAATACTTGTCACGGATGCTTATGTATTTATCAACAAAATGCTGGTCATAAAATTGAAGCCGTGACACGTTCACGGATACAGGAAGTGCCTGTATTCCTGAATCCAGCAGGCTTCGGAGCCATCGGCATACATTCTCGTACACATACTGGTCCAGTCTGTCGATCATATATTTTCTCTCAAACACAGGAATAAAACGGTCCGGTGCAATGATGGTTCCGGACTGGGACTGCCAGCGGACCAGAGCCTCGGAGCAGCCGATCTTACCGGTTGCAAGGTCCACCTTTGGCTGGTAGTAGACAGTAAATTCCCGGTTTTCAATGGCGGTCAGCATCCTGTTTTCAATATCCTTTTCTTCCCAAAGATGGCTGCGAATGCTTTCATCATAATAAGCGTAATTCTGATTGGCGCCGGTTTTGACTGTTTTTCTTGCAAAGTTGGCCCGGTCTAACAGCCCATCGATATTCAGCGTCTCAACAACATCTTCCACACAGCATATGCCGCAGCTGGTGGGCAGCAGCTGGCCGTCATGAAGCGTGCTCATGTATTGAAGGATCTCCAAATCTGCCTCTGACTGGCGCTTTCCAATCTCACTTTTATCTTTATAATGGAGAAGGAGCACAAAGTTGTCCGCCGATACGCGGCCGCATAATTCATGTTCACGCAGTCCTTTTTGCAGGATTGCTCCGTACTCGGACAGCAGGAGATCTCCGTAATCATATCCAAACACATCATTAATATATTTGAAGTCTGAAAAATCCGTATAGACAATGGCAAACTTGTCCGGCAGACTGTCCAGGAGCAGCTGCGCCTTTTCCTTGAAGGCGTTCATCAGATAGACACCGGTAAGGGCATCCCGCTGGGCCAGATCACTGAGTTTTTTGTTCTGGACCTCAAGTTTCAGCAGATTCTTGGAGTTTGCCCAAAAGATAAAGATCCAGGTAAGGGACATGATCCCGATCATTACAAGACATACGCTTAATAGGAACCGCATTTGCCGTGCCGAATACGCGTCCGCGGAAAAGACCGTGCGGTTGGCCTGCTCAAAAAAATCCTCGCTTAGAGCAAGGAGCTTTGTGCTGTCGCCGGACCCGCTGCGGTTGGCGGCGATCTCGGCCTTGATCTGAGTCCACATCAGCTCCAGATCTGCCAGCTCCATCTGATAGGCAGGATCACCGGGGTCCGGAAGGCCGTATACTGCCTCCCCGCCCTGCAGTTCCGAAAGGATGCCGTCCAGATATTCGATCATCTCATCACTGGGCTGATCGGAAATCTCCAGTTTGATGAGCCGCTGGCTGGCACCGCGGACAATACCCACATAATTAATAAGCCGTCCGTTGGTCTGGGATTGGAGCAGAGTGTGGATCGTAACCCCGCTGAAGAGAAAGAGTAATAAGAATAAAGAGATAAGCCCGCCTTTGAAAAATCGCTTCATAAAAATTGCCTTCTGCAGCCAAAGCTGTCTTTCTGATTTGATATGTTCATTTCATGATCAGGTCTTGTTTTTCAGGCATGTTCATTGTTAATAAGTATAACATACTGTTCACAAGGGGTCCAGCATCTCTTTTACAAGAGGGGGAGATTAACAGGCCGGTTCGTTTAGCGTCTGCGGTATTATTTAGAAAATACTTAAAAACTTGTAAGAAAATGGCAATCAAATATTTCGATTTTGTGATGCAACTTTGATACATTTCCATGCTATCATGATACAGAACGTACATACAATAAAAGATACATGCAACAAACATACATGGCGTGAAGGACGCCGAAGGGGAGGAAGGAAGATGGAACACAGGATCACAAGATGGCGGACCACGCTGTTCAGTATTGCATTATGCAGTATGCTGGCCGGCTGCGGACATGAGGAAGGGATACAGCAGCCGGAGAACACGGATACAAGTGCAGAACAACAGCAGGAGATTAATATAAATACACAGCAGGAGGACCGGCAGCAGGACCCATGGCAGCAGGACCAGCCGGAAGGCAGTCCGTTAAATGGAGGGACAGCGGCTGGTGGAACAGATAGCGGTGACGGCAGGCAGATTCCGGACCAGACGTTTGAACTGGACCTGGCTCCTCTCGGCCGGGTGACTTTTGTTTCCTATGGGCCGGATATGGACCGGGATCCCCAGTCGGACGTTGTGTTTCAAATACAAAAGGACGGCCGTGTCACCCAGACCCTGGAGGGCATGTATGGGGATAATATCCGTGCAGAGGAGTCCTTCAACCGTGTGGAGGCCGTCTCATTTCCCGATTACAACAATGACGGTTATGATGATATAATTACCATATGCAGCTATACACCCGCGTCCGGGGCGGAGATGGGAACCGGGTATTCAGAGGCAAGGATCTACAGCGGAAATGCACAGGGCTCATTTACCCTGCAGAGAGGGGTGACGGATGCTGCCAATTCTGCTGTTGCAGAGAAAACGGTCAGATCCATCCTGGGGTTCATGGGAGTGGGCCGCGGTAATGCACAGACAGATGCACAGCCGAACGCCCAGGCAGATGCACAGCCAGACACCCAGTCAGATACCCGGGCAACGTCCGGTTGGAAGCAGGCGTATATCGACCATCTGCAGCAGCTGGATGATAACGGGTGGGATGGTTACAGTCTGATCTATATAGATGATGACACGATACCGGAGCTGGTGAAAGTGGGGTGCTGTGAAGCCATGGGCTGCAGCATTGTCAGCTATGGGGATGATGGCATAAATGAAACATCTCTGAACAGGCTGTATTTTTCTTATATTGAAAGAGGCGGACTTTTGTGTAATTCAGAGGGAAACATGGATTACTATTATGACCTGGTCTACCGTATGGAGAAGGGCCGCCTGACCCAGATCGCCTCCGGTTACCGCGGTGCCCTGGATACGCCAAGGGAGTTTGATGCAAATGGGAATTTGGTGTATGTGTATGAATGGGAGGGAGTACGGATGGGGGAAAAGGAGTATGAACAGGCCCTGGATCAGGTTTATGACGGGGACAAGGCCAGACGGGGATATGAGAGGGATATGCTGATGACCAGGGAAGAGGCGATACGGTCCATAGAAACACATGCGCAGTAAGGATGGATGAGACTGTCTTTGACCGTGTGATGTTCAGGGCCGGATCAGCCGCCTATTCCAACACCTCAAATCCAGTATATACCATTCTTGCTTCATTGGTATCAACATTGGTCAACTTTTTGTAGAACCGGTATTTCCCAGGGGGCAGAGGTCCGTAGTGATATCCAAGGGGTTCCTCTGATCTGGCCCATTATATGGGGTATTCAAAAGCCAGTATCAGCTATGCGGTCAGGATACTGGCCCAAAAGGGCTGTATAGAGCTGGACGGTGATCATATTGAACTGACCGAGGAAGGAAAAAAACTCTCAGAGGATGTGCTGGAAAAGAATCAGTTCTTTACAAACATGCTGATCCGATGCGGGGTAGCATAAGAAGGAGGCCGGCCGGCAGAAGGATTGCCCGGACAGCCCCTTTTTTGTAAAGAAATGTTTGCATGGAAGTAATTCTTATGGTAAAATTCGTATAACACACTTATGGACAGAGTCGGAGTATTATCTCTTACATACAGTGAGAATCGCCGAAGGGAGGGAGTCGATGTCGTCTGAGGTTTATTTTGGATGGGGATTGCTGCCTCCTATTTGTATGTTTTTTATCTATGGCCGTACCTCCCTTTATGCAATGACGGCTCTGGGATATCCTCAGGAATCCACGGCCGGTAATTGGCTGAAGGCAGCCCTTCCCGGTGCGCTTTTGTATACCTTTTGGTGTGTTTTTAATCTCAATCTTCTGATGCTTTATATCATCGCGTATTTCTGTCATGTCCTGCGGTGGCTTCACACCCAGGATAGCCGTGAAAAGGAACTTTTCTCCGTCAACCTGCTTCATATCATGACCATATCCATTCATATGACTGTTATTGCATTCTGCGCCCTGGCCGGGGGAGTGTCCATGAGCGCCCTGCTGGCCCAGCCCTTCTGGCGGCTTTTCATCACATACATAGTGATCGCTGTCCGCATTGGGGCTGATCTGTTAATCCCATGGCAGAAAGAGGCCCTACAGGTGATCCGCTCACAGTCGGAAAGTGCGGAAAAAGGCCCGTTTATGCTGTTTCTCTGGTTCTGCAGCATTTTTTTGGTCCTGGACAGTCTTTTATGTACGAGCACAGAGGAGTGGGTCATGCTCCCGGTCCTTCTCATAACCGGCATTGCATTAAAACAATTTTTTATCCTGCGGTGCCTGCTGCATCTTTATTCCATCATGAAAGTCAGGCATCTGGAAGAGCAGTATCTGACCCTGGAACAGGAGCTGGCGCGTCAGACCCGGCAGGCGGCTGATCTTCAGAACAGACGTGATACGGATATCCTGACCGGCGTATTCTCCCGTCAATATCTCATGGAACAGCTGGAACAACTGCTTCAGGCGGAAGCTGCCTTTTCACTTGTGTTTCTGGATCTGGACCGGCTGAAACAACTAAATGATAAAAAGGGACACAAGGCCGGAGATGAGTATCTTATACAGTTTGCCCACTCTTTTCGGGCGCAGCTGCGTGAGAATGACGTGTTTGCCAGGGTGGGCGGGGATGAATTTGTTGCCCTGCTGCCCGGGTGCTCCGAGGAAGATGCCCGGGACAAGCTGTATCAGATCCGGAGCCTGTTATCCGGAAGGGAGTGCTGCGGCCATAACCTGTCATTCAGTTTTGGGGTGGCGGGTACATCCGGCAGAGCCGGTGAGGATATGTCCCAACTGCTTCGCCGTGCGGATCTGGCCATGTACCATGACAAAGAGCAGCGAAGAGGATAGGAGGTAGGATGTTGGCAGATGATTATATAATACTGATTCCGGTCTTATCGGCCCTGGCCTATTTCTATTTTAACTGGCGGTATTTTGTTTTTTTGCAGCGTCAGAAGGAGATGCCGCATATCCGTAAGGGTTTTGTATTAATATGTTACATGATCAATTATCTGTTTTTTGTGTTCTGCAGTGCGATGGAATATGTTTTGATCGTAAATTGGTCCGTATTTGCCATGATCCTGTTTTTTGAAACAGAATGGTACACACATAAGGACAGGCGGTGTTCTCTGTTTGGCACCCTGACCGGAATCATAATTGGTTTGGCCATCAATATCTTGTTCCGGTCTGTTATTTCTATTATCATGAACCAGCCGCTGCGGGATTTTGACAACCATATTTACCACGAAGGCAACCTGAAGGGCATCCCCATTATTGTTGGCTTCGTGTTTGCCGGTATAGTGTTTCAGGTTCTCAGCATGCCGGTATTTATAAAAAGGCTTAAGCTGATCCTACGCTATCCCCAGCACCATTCATTTATGCTGGAGTTGATGACAGGGCTTTTCTTTTACCTGTTTCTGAACCTGATCCTTTACTCGGCGCCGTCCAATGACTGGGTGCTGAAGGGCTTCAGCATAAAGTCCTGCCTGTTTAGTATGGTGGGGTACTGTGTGGCGGTCTGGTACACGTGGAGGATCTGCTTACTGTCCGACTATCAGGAGAAAAGCTGGGATGTGAAGCAGAAGCTGGAGGCATGGGAGAAAATAGAACCGCAGCTGCGCCATCAGGCATTCCATGACCCGCTGACAGGTTTGTATAACCGGCAGCAGGCGGATGAGACCATATCATCCATGATGGATCAGGGGTTGGGATTTGTCCTCTGTTTTGCGGATCTGGATGGTTTGAAGCGGATGAACGATACATACAGCCATGAGGAAGGGGACCGCTATATCCGGGCTGTGACTCAGCAGCTTCGCCATGCCTGCCGGAAGGAGCAGGATCTGCTGTTCCGTTATGGCGGTGATGAGTTTATGGTACTTTATACAGGAATTTCGGCGGAAGAAGCAGCGGACCGGATGGAGGGTGTCAACATCAGGCTTGGGGAGATGGCGGCGGCAGGAGAGTTCGGATGCCCGGTCTCCATCAGCTATGGGGTGGAGGACAGCAGGCAGTTTGCAGCAGCGGAAGAAATGGTCGCAGCAGCGGACAGGAAAATGTACCGGCAGAAGAGGTTAAAACAGGGCAGATCCGGTGAACAGATCAGATAGACGGACAAGGAGGCAAAGAAACAATGGGGCTGTTGTTAATGGGACATGATCCCAAATTCCAGCGATTGACCAATGAAATATTTACCCGTCAGCTCAGGGCGGATACCCGCCTTCAGGAGGAACTGGACGGGCGGGCAAGACAGAAAATGTACCAGGATGTGCAGTACAATGTGGATTTCCTTTATACTGCCCTGGAACTGGAAGACGAAGGGATATTTGAGCGGTATGCCAGATGGCTCTTCCAGCTGCTCATCCCCCTTATGTCTTATTGTACCAGGGAACGGGTCAGGGATATCATGGTGGACCATTATGAGCTGATCCGAAGCTGCATGGAGCCGGTTACAGATGATAAACAGACAAAGCTTCACAGGCTTCTTGACTGTGCGGTCCGCGCTACCGTGGAGGAATGTGCCTGCGGCAGCCAACAGCAGGAGGTATCCGAATCATATGAACAGGAGATTGCCCGGTATTTAGACTGTATGCTGCAGGCGGACACCAAAGAGGCTATGGCCCTTATTACGGAATATGCAAAAACCGGCATTCCCCTCAGCGATATCTGCGTGGATATCGTGGCGGAGGCAATGCGAAGGGTAGGGGACCTGTGGCACAGCCACCAGATCTCTGTGGATATGGAACACTACTGTACCTCCATCACCCAAATGTCCCTTTCCCAGCTTTATCCCCTGATCTTTAATCAGCAGCGGAAGGGGAAAAAGGTGCTGGTGGCATGTGTGGGCAGCGAACTCCACGAAATAGGCGCCCGCATGGTGGCTGACATGTTTGAATACAGCGGATGGGACAGCATTTATCTGGGAGCCGCGGTCCCTGTTGAGGCGGTTGAGAACGCGGTAAGGGAACATGCCCCGGCACTGGTGGCATTATCCGTGACCATGCCCCAGCATCTGCCGCTGTGCAGGGACGCTGTGCAGCGGCTGCGGACCACATGTCCCCAGGTTAGGATAGCGGTAGGGGGACATGCCTTTGAAGAGACGGAGATATGGAAGAGCTGGGATGTGGATATTTACACAAAGGATGCAAAAGAACTTGTGGCATGGGCGGATAATAAAATATGATCGTATATATTGCGTTATGTGACAAATGCGGAATTGTAAAACGTGTGATCCGCAGTGTCCCCATTGGCATTATAAATGAGGGAAAGGATGTAAGGCATCTGTTTGAAAATGGAGAAAAACTGGACGCCCTGCTTTGCGGGCAGTCAGGCTGTGAGGATTCCCTGCGCCTTCCTATAAAGGCAGAGGGGAACCCTCTGGTTTATGTTACGGTCAGAAGCATTGATTCCCAATTGCTTTTTTTGGCCTATGATGTGGATGGCTCCCATCTGTCCCGTTTTGTGGAACTGGTCCTGTCAGCTTTGGAAACTGTCCGGGAAACCACTGGGCAGGAGGACTATGGAGCGGGTTACTACGAGATCCAGAAGCTGAACAGCCAGCTGATCAATTACCAGAGGACACAGGCTAAAACCTATGCCCAGCTTCAGAGACTGCTGGATGAGACATGGAAGGCAAAGGGCATGATCGAGATGCTGGAGCGGGACACACTCACCGGCTTATATACGGAAAAAGCTTTTTGTGACCGGGCGGCCGCCGCACTCCATGCTCATCTGCAGCAGGAGTATGATATCATTGCAGTGGATATTGAACAGTTTAAAATCGTCAATGATGTCTTTGGCACGGTGGCGGGGGATCAGCTTCTTATGGACCTGTCCGCGACCCTTACAGGCGTTCAGACAGATGAACTGAAACTTATGACAAGGGCCAGGGCGGACACCTTCTTTATGATGCTTGTAAGGGAGGAGGACTATGGGAGTCTGGACAGGAGTATCTGCTCCTTTTTGGAAAATTACCCCCTGCCCATGCGTCTGCAGATCAAGATTGGGATTTACCGTATTGAAGAAAGGGAACTTGCCATTGAACGGATGTGCGACCGCGCACTCTTAGCTGCCGCCAGCATCAAGGGGAATTATGACCGCAGGATGATACAGTTTAATGATGAAATGCATGGGAAGATGATAATGGAGCAGAAGATCGTCAATGCCATGGTGGAGTCCCTTGAAAAGGAGGAGTTCATGGTCTGCCTGCAGCCAAAGGTGGAGATCGATACAGGAAAGATCATTGGGGCGGAGGCATTGGTCCGCTGGAACCATCCCAAACTGGGTATCATTCCCCCGGACGATTTTATTCCTGCGTTTGAACGGAACGGTTTCATCTATACCATGGACCTGTATGTATGGGAAAAGGCATGCTGCATGATGCATGGGTGGAGGATGGAGGGCCTTACTGAGATACCGGTTTCCGTAAATGTGTCCAGGACAGATCTGTATCACGAGGATCTTCCGGACCGGCTGGCCCAGTTGACTAAAAAATATGGCTTATCCCCCGGAGAGCTGCACCTGGAGATCACAGAATCCGTCTATGTGAGGGACGCGGCACAGATGCTTATGGCGATCAAGAGGCTGAAAAAGGCAGGCTTCGTGATTGAGATGGATGACTTTGGAAGCGGCTATTCTTCCCTTAACATCCTTTATGAACTGCCCATTGATGTGATGAAGATGGATATGAGGTTCTTAGGCAGGGCTGACCATGAAGCGCGCAGGCAGACCGTCATGGGTCTGGTGATCAATCTGGCAAAGGAGCTGAACCTGCAGATCATCGCTGAGGGGGTTGAAACAGAGGAACAGGCCATGCTGCTTAAAAGCCTGGGGTGCGGGCTGGCCCAGGGATATCTGTATGGCCGTCCGGTTCCTGAACCGGAGTTTATCAAGTGTCTGCCCGCAAAGGAGACAAACAAGGAAACATGACGGGATATGTTCAGATGCCGTATCGGAAGGGAGTGGATCATGATGTCGAGGAAAAAGATTATGGTGGTGGAGGATAATAGGATGAACCGTATGATGCTGTGTGGTATTTTGACCTCCGCATCTATTTATGAGGTTCTGGAAGCCCAGGACGGACAGGCTGCCCTTAACATCCTAAAGCAATACGGTGAAGAAATTTCCCTGATCCTGCTGGACATCAACATGCCTGTCATGGATGGCTATACCTTTCTTTCCATTGTCAAGGCAGATCCCCTGTATGCCTCGGTTCCGGTGATCGTCACGACCCAAAGCGACAGCGAGTCCGATGAGGTCACTGCTTTATCCTACGGGGCAACGGATTTTGTTGTGAAGCCCTATAAACCGGAAGTGATCCTGCATCGGATGGCCAACATCATCAATCTGCGGGAGACGGCCTCCATTGTCAATCTCTTGCAGTATGACCGGCTGACCGGACTGTACACCAAGGAGTTTTTTTATCAGCGGGTCAAGACATTTCTCAATCAACAGCCGGATCAGGAGTATGACATCATCTGTTCCGATATTGAAAATTTTAAATTGGTCAATGATATCTTCGGTGTTCCCGCCGGCGACCAGATTCTCCGCGGGATAGCGGATATGTACGTAAGCATGGTGGGCGAAAGAGGAATCTGCGGACGGCTGAATTCAGACAAGTTTGTCTGCCTGCTGGAACACCAGACCCAATACAGTCAGGAGTGGTTCCGGGAGGTTTCGGACCGGATCAATGAGCTGAGCAGCAGCAGGAACGTTGTGATGAAATGGGGGATCTATTCCGGTGTGGACCATGGTCTTTCCATAGAGCAGATGTGTGATTGGGCGCTGTTGGCCGCCCAAAGCATCAAGGGGCAGTATGGAAGATATTTTGCTTATTATGATGAGCAGCTGCGCAGCAGGCTTTTGCTGGAGCAGGCGATCACGGACAGCATGGAGACTGCCCTGGCAAAAGGGCAGTTTAAGGTTTATCTGCAGCCCAAGTACAGGATCAGGGACACTGCCCTGGCAGGAGCGGAGGCATTGATACGGTGGAATCATCCGAAACTGGGAATCATGTCCCCGGGCCAGTTCATCCCCTTGTTTGAGCAGAACGGCTTTATCACAAAGCTGGACCAGTTTGTATGGGACAAAGCCTGCGCCATGCTGCGGGATTGGGATCAAAAGGGCTATCCCCAGCTGTCTATTTCAGTGAATGTATCCCGTGCGGATATCTATAATGCGGAACTGGCGGATGTGCTGACCAATTTGGTGGGCAAATACGGTCTGGCTTCCTCAAGGCTCCATCTGGAGATTACGGAAAGCGCTTATACGGAAAACCCAAAGCAGATCATCGATACGGTTACCCATCTCAGGGAACTGGGCTTTGTGATCGAGATGGATGATTTTGGCAGCGGGTATTCTTCCCTTAATATGATCAACCAAATGCCCTTGGATGTGCTGAAGCTGGATATGAAGTTCATTCAAAATGAGACGGCTAAGCCGGTCCACCAGGGGATCCTCCGGTTTATTATGGGATTGGCCGGTTCCATGGATCTAAGCGTGGTGGCCGAAGGGGTGGAGACCAGGGAACAGCTGGAGCGGCTCAGCCAGTTCGGCTGTGACTATGGGCAGGGATATTACTTTGCAAAGCCCATGCCATATGAGGAATTTGAAATACTTTTGCGTCAGTTCGCCATGAAATCCCAGAACTCTTCCAAAAGGAAAATGGATTTGCAGGGGGACCATATATATGCCGATGGACAGCGGCAGCAGAGGATGGAAGCAAAGCTGGTTTCCGCGGGTGAAAAACAGTATTTCCAGACTGTGATCAAAAACCTTCCCGGAGGCGTTGCGGTTATCCGGATTAAAAAAGACGGTACGATCATTCCCGAATACTTATCGGAAGGGTTTGCGGAATTGACCGACATGACCCAGACGGAGGCATTGAGCTTCTACCGACAGGACGCTTTGATGGGGGTGCATCCTGATGACCGTGGGCGGGCGGAGAAGGAGATCGTTGAACACATTGCAAAAGACCGGGAGCATTTTATAATGGAATATAGGATCAGGAAAGGCCCGGAGAAGTACGTTTGGGTGAGAACCAGTTTCTCGTTGATCCTGGGTGAGGATGGAGAAAAATGCTTATATGCGGTTTATCATGATATATCAAAGGAGGTGGAGGAAAGGGACAGTGTCTGGCAGCGGTATGACCAGCTGCTCTTAAGGCATTACCAGAAACCAGCTCCCAATGCGCTGCTGGTAGGGCATTGCAATATCACGCAAAACCAGGTCATGGAGATCATAGACCACACCGGGCAGGGTTTAAAGAGCAGGTATGGGATCATACGGGAGGAGTTCTTTATTGGCCTTTCAGAACTGATCGTGGATGAAAAGGAACGGCGGGATTTCCTTGGTATCTACAGCCGTGAACCGGCGCTGGCAGCCTTTGAACGGAATGATACGGACCAGGTGAGAGAGTATTTTATACAATTGCCCAACGAGGAGATAGGCCGCTATGCCCAGGTCAAGATGAGTATGGTGGAGACGCCGGGCAGCGGTGATGTCACGGGAATCCTGACCGTGGTGGATATTACGGAGCGGATCGCCGCTGAAAGGGTCCTTCATCAGCTTACGGTATCCGGTTATGATTTTGTGGCGGACGTGGACCTTTACCAGGATACGTACCAATTGCTGTCCTGTAACAAGAATGCGCATTGCGTTCCGCCTTCCCGGGGCAGCCATTCAAAATGGATGAAGCATATGCTTGACACCGCCATTGTTCCAAGGGATAGGGAGAACTACGAGAGGGGGCTGGAGCCGGACACTATGCTGAAACGGCTGCGGGAGGAAAACGCTTATACATTGTCCTTTTCTGTTGTGGACGGAAAGGGGGACATCCGCACCAAGAACATTACCGTATCCCCCATTGACCTGCGGCTGAAGCGGATCTGCCTGTCCAGGATCGACATTACGGATTCTGTGCGGGAACAGCAGGGACTGCTTAACATGATCGCTTATACATTTGATCTGGCCGGATTCATCAACATACAAAAGGGATCACTCATCATGTATACACGCCAGACCGTCCTGGAAAACCTTTCCCCATACCTTGTGGAGGACTACCAAAAGTCCTTGTGCAGGCTGGCGGAGGCATACGGAGATGAGACATCCCCTGAACTAAGGGAACAGTTTTTATTGGATACCATGACCAGGCGGTTGGAACAGTCGCCCTCAGGCTATGATTTTGTCGTGCCTTACCAAGGGGAGGAAGGACTTCGGTATAAGCAGGTCAATGTTCTGTGGGGCGACCACGACCATAGGACCATCTGCCTTGTGAGAATGGATGTGACTGATATTCTGATGGCTGAGCGGACATCCAAACAGGAACTGGAGACAGCGCTGGAACTGGCGGAGGAGGCCAACCGGGCAAAAAGTGATTTCCTGTCCGCTATGAGCCATGATATACGGACTCCGCTTAATGCCATCACAGGCATGACGGAACTTGCAGTGGCGCACTTTGATGATCCCCAACGGGTTATGGACTGCCTGAAAAAGATATCCACCTCCTCCAGACATCTGTTAAGCCTGGTAAACGATATCCTGGATGTCAACGGACTGGAACAGTCAAAGATCAAACTGGTCCGCATGGTGGTATCCCTTCCCGAGCTGCTGGAACGGCTGTCTTCCATGATGATGCCCCAGGCAAAGACGGCCGGACTTAAGATGGAGATCAGGATGCAGGGGATTGCCCATCCATATTTTTATGGAGATGTGCTGCGTTTAAATCAGATCCTGTTAAATATTTTGGGAAATGCAGTTAAGTACACCGAGCAAGGCGGACGTGTGGATTTCCTGGCGGAAGAGATCGGGGCTCAAAAGAAAGGGGATGTCCGTTATCGGTTTACCGTCTCCGATACGGGAATCGGTATGTCCCAGGAATTTCTTTCCCATATGTTTGAACCGTTCAGCCGCAGCAGCAATGCTTCCGGAATAGAGGGAAGCGGCCTTGGACTGAATATCGTCAAGGGGATGGTAGACTTGCTGGGCGGCAGTATTAAAGTGGAGAGCGGACTGGGAGAGGGTACGGTCTTTGTCATAGAGCTGGAGGCGGAATTGGCGGAGGAAGAAGGCAGGCAGAGGGAAGGCCGGGAGCAGGAAGCCGGTCCGGCTAAGAAACCAGTTCTGGCAGGCTGCCGGATCCTTGTGGCGGAAGACAATGCCATCAATGCGGAGATCACCTGCGGCATATTGGAAATGCTGGGTGCCAGTTCCGTGGTCCGTGCAGACGGCCGGCAGACCGTTCAGGAATTTAAAAATACAGAGCCGGGTACTTATGACGCGATCCTGATGGATATCCAGATGCCGGAGATGAACGGATATGAAGCCACGCGGACCATACGGGGATGGGGCAGGGCGGATGCCAAAAGGATCCCCATCATTGCAATGACCGCCAATGCCTTTGCTGAGGATGTACAGGCGTCCATGGAGTCAGGGATGAACGCTCATGTATCCAAGCCCATTGATGTAGAGATACTGCAGGATACCCTTAGGAAGGTGATTCCGGAGTGACATTTGCTCTAAACGATTTCATCTAAGCGATTTGTTCTAAGCGATTTGCTCTAAGCGGCTTCTTTGGACATGGTTTTTCCGTGGGAGGAGAATCACTGCTCCCGGTTCTCGCTTTAGGGAAGAATTTATAAAAAGTTTATCCCTGTGTTAGGCACATGTTATTTTTAAAGATTATACTCCTTATGTACCGATGCAGTACAGGTGATGCAGTACAAGTGCCAAATTCATATAAACCTATAATAAGTGTACTTTGACAACAGCAGGTTTCAAAAGGAAGCCTGTTTTTGTCTATACAAGTATACGCTCGCAGTCTCCCCGGCACCCGTCTTTACGGCTGTTTTTTTGCCGGCCGCATACAAATCTGAGGACCAGGATATCCCGAGAGTATACTGCAAAAAGAAAGGAGGACACAATGAAAAAAATCCTGATAGTGGAAGATGATGAATTGATCGCACAGCTGGAACGTGATTATCTTGAAAAAGAAGGCTTTGAGGTGGCAATTGCTTTTGATGGGGATACAGGGCTTAATCTGGCCGGGACGGGGGATTTTCATGCCTTTATCCTGGATGTGATGCTGCCGGGAAAAAGCGGGATTGAACTATGTAAAGAGATCAGAAAAAAATTCCGGACCCCCATTATCATTGTATCCGCAAAGACAGGGATACAGGACATAGTACAGGAGATCGGGGCTGATGATTTCCTTCGCAAGCCGTTCAGCTTATCGGAGTTGGTATTCAGGGTAAAAACACAGATACGGCTGTATGATTCATAAGTGGGAGGATGCATAATGATACAGATGATCCGGTACTTAGTAAAAAAAAGAATCTGTCTGTTCTGCATCGTTCTGTTAGCCATGTTTTTGATCCTTCTCAGACGTTTCTTCAGCCTGCAGATCTTAAACGGAGCATATTACCGGCAGGCGTTCCAATCCCAGGTGGAGCGTGAGGAAATTTATCACGGCAGCAGAGGGAATATTTATGACAGGAACGGCAACCAGCTGGCATATAACGACCTGCCTATTCTGTAACCATAGAGGACAGCGGGGCATATGAAAATCGCCGCACCAGGAACGAGACATTGAACAGGACCATCCGGCAGTCGATCCTGCTGATTGAGGGAAACGGAGATTCCGTTCTGCAGAGGCTTCCCATTGCTGTTTCCGGATCACAGGAATATGAGTTTACCGTTGAAGGGAACCGGCTTTTGCGTTTCCTGGCGGACGTGTATGGCCATGCCCGTGTTGAGGACCTGGCTTACAACGGGCGTCTGGGCTATGAAGAAGGTGAAGCCACAGCAGAGCAGGTCATTGCATATCTGTGTTCTGATCCCATGTATGGGATTTCAGATGAGCTGTCCGGGGAGGATCTGCTTAAACTTGTTTCCATCCGGTACGACATGGCGGACAACCAGTATCAGAGATACAGGAAAACAAACCTGGCAGAGAATGTAAGTCTAAAGACCATGACGGCTGTCCTGGAAAACCAGGCGGAGCTTCCAGGCGTGGACATTTCCGAACAGACCATAAGGCGCTATACCGACAGCCTGTACTTTGCCCATATCCTGGGATACACAGGCCCTGTTTCCGAGGAAGAGCTGGCCTCATTCCAGAGCCGGGGGATTCTGTATGACAGGAACGACATAGTGGGAAAGGCGGGAATGGAGCAGGCAATGGAAGAGGAACTGCATGGTAGAAACGGCGGCCAGCGCTTCTATGTGGACAATGTTGGAAGGGTAACGGAGGTTTTAGAGACAGAAGCCGCTTCTACGGGCCGCAATGTCTACCTGACCATTGACAGGGATCTGCAGAAGGCCGTGTACTGTCTGCTGGAGCAGAAACTGGCCGGCATCCTTCTGGCCAACATTGTGCCCTCACAGGAGGACAGCAGTAATTTAAACATACCGGTACAGGATGTATATTATGCACTGATCAGCAACCATGTGATAGATATAGAGCGGTTGGGAAGAGATGACGCCGGTATGGAGGAAAGGAACCTGTTCCGGATGTTTGAGGAGCACAAGTCGGAATATCTGGACCGTCTGGGAGGGGGAATGGAACTTCCATACGGGTCACTGGAGGAAGATATGCAGGAGGGCATGGATTATATCCTGGAACTGCTTGCACGCATGGAAATCTACAAACGGGACGAGGCGGACCGTGCCGGTGAGACCTACAGACAATGGCAGGAACAGGAGATCAGCCTGAAAGAATTTTTGCAAAACGGGATTGCTCAGGGTTTTATCAATGCGCACGGTTTTCCGGAAGAGGGTTCCTACTCCATGCTTGAGGAAAACCTGAGACAGCTGGAGGCCATGATCCTGACCGGACTGCAGGAGGATGAGGATTTTGACCGGCTGTTGTACCGGCTGCTTATCCACAGGGGAGTGATCACCGGAGAACAGATCTGCCGCATACTGCTGGAACAGGGGGTGGTAGCTGATACGGGAAATGATCATGAAAATTTAGGAAATGGGACAGACAATGCATACCGCTTCATTCGTGAGAAGATACAAAACCTGGAGATCACCCCGGCCCAGCTGGCCCTGGATCCCTCTACGGCATCCAGTGTTGTGGTTGATCCCAATACAGGGGAGGTTCTGGCCAGCGTCACCTATCCGGGCTATGATAACAACCGGCTGGCAAATACCATGGACGGTGACTATTATAACCAGCTGTTAAATGACGCATCCCTGCCCCTTTATAACAACGCGACCCAGCAGCGGACAGCGCCGGGATCCACTTTTAAGCCCATAACCGTGGCTGCGGGACTGACTGAGCAGATCATAACCCCAGACAGGCTGATCGAGGACCAGGGTATCTTTGAACTGGTCACCCCAAGCCCCAGGTGTTGGATCTATCCTTCCGGTGCAACCCATGGAGCCATCAATGTGGTGGAGGCGATCCGCGATTCCTGTAATTATTTCTTCTATACCCTGGGATATGAATTAAGTCTGGACAACGGCATTTATCAGGAAAGCAAGGGAACAGAAGTCATTGCCCGCTATGGGGAAATGTTTGGTCTCAATGAAAATTCGGGGATTGAAATTTCCGAAAGCGCTCCACAGATTGCTGATGAATTTCCTGTCACAGCATCCATTGGACAGAGCAACCATAACTATACCACAACACAGCTGGCCCGGTATGCGGCTGCGCTGGCCAATAAAGGGACTCTGTACCAACTCACCCTGATCCAGAGGATACAGGAAGGCGCTGAGGGAGCAATACGCCCGGCCGCTCCAAAGGAAAACCAGACACTGGATGAGATCGTCCCCTCTGCTTGGGATACCATTGCAGAGGGAATGGAGCTGGTGGCCGGGAACAACCGGATCCTAAGAGAATTGCCCATGGCGGTTGCGGGAAAAACAGGAACCGCACAGCAGAACCGTACAAGACCCAACCATGCCCTTTTTATCGGCTATGCCCCCTATGAACAGCCGGAGATCGCAGTGGCCACCAGGATCGCTTACGGCTATTCCTCCTCCAATGCAGTGGAAGTGACCTCGGACATTTTTAAATATTATTTTGGGCTGGAGGACGAGGAGCAGCTTTTAACAGGACGGGCCGAAGTCCCGGAGAACAGCGGCAACAGCTTTACAGACTAAAGAAACTATGGATCCATGGAAGGAACAGGACCTATGAGAAAAATAACAACAGTTTACAGGTTTAAAGACTATGATATTTTCCTGATCCTGTGTGTTCTTGCTCTTTCCGGAGCAGGGGTGCTCCTGATCGGAAGCGCCGGCCCGTCTTATCAGTACAGGCAGCTTGCCGGAGTTATGTTGGGCCTGCTTGTGATGGGAGCTGTATCGATTGTGGATTATAGGATTCTCATTGGACATGGCTGGAGCTGCTATGCTGCAGCGCTGGTCCTGCTTTTCGGCGTGTCCGTTGTGGGAGCCATATCAGGAGGCGCGGCCAGATGGATTGAGATCGGTCCGCTGCGGTTCCAGCCTTCGGAGATGAGCAAGATTCTTCTGATCGTTTTTTTTGCCCGGTTGTTTCATGATTTTCAGGATAAAATGGATCGGGCCGTTTATGTTTTTTTCTTTGTGGGCGTGCTGCTGCCTCCGGCGGCACTGATCCTGGAACAGCCGGACCTCTCCACGGCGGTTATACTTGTCTGGATCTTTCTGTGCATGCTGTTCATGGCCGGATTGGGCTATGGGATCATTGGCAGGGCGCTCCTTCTGGGAATACCTCTTGGGGGAGCCGGTCTGTTTCTTGTCACACGGCCCGGTCAGACGCTGATCAATGACTATCAGTACCGCCGTATCATGGCATGGCTGTCTCCCCAGGAATGGGCCCAGGATTCCTATCAGCAGAGAAACTCCGTCATGGCAATTGGTTCAGGCGGCCTATGGGGGAAAGGGCTTGGCAATGACAGTCCTTTGTCCGTAAAAAACGGCAATTTCCTTCCCGAACCCCATACTGACTTTATCATGGCCGTGGCAGGGGAAGAGCTTGGCTTCTGGGGCTGTCTGATGATCCTTCTTCTCCTGGCGCTAATCGTGGAGGAGTGTATCCGGATCGGCTTAAAGACAAAGGATTTATCAGGAAGGCTGATCTGCATCGGTATGGCAGCCCTCATAGCAGGCCAGTCCTTTGTAAACCTTAGTGTGGTAACAGGGCTGCTGCCCAATACCGGCCTGACCCTTCCCTTTGTCAGCTATGGACTTACCTCGCTGGTAAGCCTGTATCTGGGACTGGGACTGGTTTTGAATGTGGGACTGCAGAGATCTCCTTTCCTCCCCATTCCACCGCGGTAAAGCCATTGCGCTCAAATGGTACCATCACTGCTTTTTCCACATATACAGGATGGGACAGTGGTATGTATAGATGCAGAGTTTTTAAAAAGTTTATAATTTTGAGAGCACTTGTTTATCTTTCCATGATATAGTTCAGGGGATGATATGGAAATCGCCGTAGGATTGCCTGCATCAGGTGGATATCAACGTTACCATACAAACCAAGAGATCCTCCCTGTCTGTCAAATCCATTTGGTGCTGGAACATTTTATGGCACGAGCCATATTGATTGCCGGGCTTACAGTGTGAGTCCGGTTTTTCTTTATTCATAGAAAAAGGATGGTATAAACGATGAAAAAACATCACGAGAGAGGAAGAAGCAGGCGAAGGAAGAAGAAAGCGCTGAGCCGGGTATTCAAGATCAGGGCAGCGGCAGCGGCCGTCTGCCTAACCGGACTTATCTGTCTGTCCGGAATCTATATTGTGAACCGGCAGAGTGGTGATGGGGGAATTGCCACGAATGATACGGCTGTTAATGAAGCCACAGCCAGTGAGGCCACAGCCAGTGAAGTTATAGCCCGCAGGGGAACCTGAAAGTCGGCTGGACGTACGGCGGGTTATACGGCGGGATATCCAGCAATGCCTTTTAAGCATGAAAAGTAATATCATACAAGTATTGGAACAAATAAGGTTTATGGTTTAAAATAGAGAATAGGATCAGATAAGCGGGGAGAGTTACAATGACCATACGGCATAAAATCAGGTTATCCAATCTATTGATGGTGTTCATACCAATACTGGTTACCGGTGCGGTGATCATTATTTGTATGAAAACCTCATGGGGAGGTTACTGGCATACCCTGGAGACTATGTATAAGGACGAAAATGGGATCCAGTCCGCCCAGGGACTGATCTATACCTATAAGAAGGAACTGTGGGAACGGGACTGGGAGACAGCGGTATTTGATAAAAATGAGAAAATGAATAACCTGGAGCTGGAGCTGGCCAATATGGGATATTATATCCTTGTGAAGAAAAACGGGGAGCAGCTTTATTCCAACATATCGGAAGACGATATGGAGGCGGCCCAGGCAGTGGCCGGCAGCGCCCTGGATACTGCAAAAATGCTCACGGCCAGCAGGAAAAGCGTGTCGGTGATCAAGTACACCTTTTATCGGGGAGATGATTCCTGCTCCATCATTGCGGTGAACAATGATCACACGGACGGGAACATGAAATCCTATCTGCAGTCATATATCCTGAGGTATATTTTTATCTTTGCATTCCTGTATTTTGTCCTGATCCTTCTTGTAAATGCGACCCTGTCCTGGTGGATATCCAAAAGTGTATTAAAACCATTGGAAAAACTGAGTTTTGGAGCAAACGAGATCCGTGACGGAAATCTGGACGTGGAGATTGATTATGATAAAAAGGATGAATTCGGCAAGGTATGCCAGGAGTTTAATGAAATGAGGGAGTATTTAAAGCAGTCGGTGGCGCAGCGTATGGAATATGAGGAAAGACGAAGAGACTTGATATCGGGTATTTCACATGATCTGCGGACACCTCTTACCTCCATCCGGGGATATCTGGATGGGCTGCTGGAAGGAATAGCCACAACGCCCCAAATGAGAAAACGGTATCTTGCTGCAATGAAGATCCGGACCTCTGATCTGGAGCGGCTGGTTGACAGCCTGTCGGAATATAACCGTCTTGAAAACAGCCTGTACCGCTGTCAGATGGAACAGGTGGATCTGAAACGGTATATTGAGTCCTATCTGCGGGAAAACCGTGGGGAAGCGGAGAAAGAGAATGTAAACATAGATTTTTCATGCCAGGATGGCGTGTATTATGTTTTGCTGGATACCAGTGAATTTAAACGGGTGTTTGACAATCTGTTTACCAATACGATAAAATACCGGACCAAGAGAAAATCCCAGGTAAGTATCCGGCTGAGACGGACGGACAATGGTATAATGGCGGAACTGACATTTTCGGATGACGGTCCGGGTGTTCCTTCCGAATCCCTGGAACGGATTTTTGAAAGCTTTTATCGGGCAGATGCGGCACGTACCCATGCGGGGGAAGGAAGCGGGATCGGTCTGGCAGTTGTAAAGGAGATCGTAAACAGCCATGGAGGTACGATTCGTGCGGAAAACCGAAATGGTTTGACAATGATCATCCGTATACCATTGAAAGGAGAAGACATGGATGAGTAAGGTTTTGATTGTGGAGGATGATATTTTAATTGCAGAACTGGAGCGTGATTATCTGAATGCAAGCGGTTTTGAAGCAGAAATTCAGCAAAACGGTACGCATATCCTGGCTATGGTCAGAAAAGAAAAGTATGATGCCCTGATCCTTGACATTATGCTGCCTGGAAAAAGCGGTCTTGATATTTGCCGGGAACTGCGCAGGGAATCCAGCATCCCCATACTTATGGTAACAGCCAAAAAGGAGGAAGTGGACAAGCTTCGGGGATTGGGACTGGGGGCTGACGATTATATGGTAAAACCGTTCAGCCCTGCGGAATTGGTGGCAAGGGTGAGGACACATATCCATATTCACGAAATGCTCCTGAACCAGAAGGAGGAAGAACTTGAAAGAGGGATTGATGTGGGAGAACTGCTGGTCCTTCCGCGGCAGAGACGGGTGTTTTTAAACGGACAGGAGATAATACTGGCAAATAAAGAGTTTGAGCTGCTGCAGTTCCTTGTTGAAAATCCCAACATTGTGTTTTCCAAAAACACAATATTTGAGCGGATCTGGGGAGAAGACTCGGTTGGCAACACAGCCACGGTTACCGTACATATAAACCGGCTGCGGGAGAAACTGGATGATGATTCTTATGGCTTGAGGCATATACAGACCGTCTGGGGAGCCGGATATAGGTTCCACGTGGGTAAGTAAAACAATGAAAAAAGATTACTACAGCAAAATGCCGGAGGATTGGCAGAATAAGAAAAATAAAAAACGCAGGGCCAGGCGCCGCCAGGTCCTCATTTATAAAATGTTAATAGTGTTTGTGTTATTGTTGGTGATGGTTGTCATAGTCTTGATTGCCTCGGGACAAAGATCGGAGGCAGATCACATACCAACAGTGCCGCCTTCTGAAACAGCCATGGAGCCAACTATGGAATCAGACCAGTTACTGGCGGCAACACCTTCCCAGATTGTTTTTCCAGTTGAGGAAACGGAGGAGCAGGATTCTTTGACCGGTTATGAAAATCAGGGGATTGCTGATGTATCAGATTATCTGAATATCCGGGAAGAGGCCCAAGACAATGCCGCTGTCATTGGAAGGATCCCCGCAGATGGTATCTGTGAAATCCTGGAGGAAGGTGAAACGTGGTTTCTTATCCGCTATGGTGATGTGGAGGGCTATGTTAACGGAGTTTTTCTCCGTACTGGGGAAGACTGAATCATAGAATAGCACCTAAATGAAGTTAGGAAGGTAACCATATGAACTACGAAGGAATCTTGACAGCTGTTATCTGTTTTGTATGTATTGGATTATTTCATCCTATTGTGATAAAAGCAGAGTACCACTTCTCCTCACGATGCTGGCCCTTCTTTCTGGTATTGGGCATTTTATTTCTTGTGGCTTCCCTTAATGTCCGTCAGGAAATTGGAGCGATCATCCTGGGGCTGTTGGGCTGCAGCTGTCTGTGGAGTATTATTGAACTCAAGGAGCAGGAAAAACGTGTGGAGCGGGGATGGTTTCCTAAAAACCCCAGGCGCGGAAGAAGAAAACATGACAGCAGTTCTATGAAAAACAGAAGGACAATATAAGAATAACTTATAAAAATAACCGAACTGGGCGTACAGGAAAGGGCATAAAATGAGAAAACAGAGTATACTGATGGTCTTTATTGTGGTCGCATCCATCGTCCTTAATTTTTCCATATGGGCGTCAGCGGCTCCCAAAAGTCCTTCAGTCCCGCTATGGCAGGGGGGTGGAGAGACAAGTATTACCATAAGAACCATTTCAGGGGAAACATTTGGGTTCTTTGGTGACCTGACGGTTATCCATGATGGGGCAGACGGACAGCCGGCTGAACTTGAATTGGATGGGTGGCTTGTGGGATATGATGACGGAAGTCCAGATACGGAGACAGGGATACTGTTCTTGGGGACTTCAGAAAACGGTGCGTTTTTGAATCCTGGGGTATATGATTGATAAAATCTAAGGGTTCCTTGTAATCTGCCTTTTGCCATGTTATGATGAAAAAAAGCGAGGTGGGATCATATGGAACTCCGGGTGTTAAAGTATTTTTTGACAGCAGTAAATGAAAACAACATAACCAGGGCCGCTGATATTCTGCATATTACCCAGCCCACTCTCAGCCGTCAGCTGATGGAATTGGAACGGGAGCTGGGGACCACTCTGTTTATCAGAGGAAAGCGTTCATTGGATCTGACAGATGACGGAATCATATTCAAACAGCGTGCTGAGGAAATTGTGGAACTCACGGAGCGCGCGGAACGGGAGTTCTTGGAAAAGGACAGAATCTCAGGCGTCATTGTGATCGGAGCTTCAGAAGCCAAGGGAAGCCTTATTCTTGCTAAAATGATGAAGCAGTTCGCAGACCGGTATCCTTTAGTTCAGTTTGATTTATATAATGAGATGGCAGATAATGTGAAGGACCGGGTGGATAAAGGTCTGGTTGATATCGGCTTTGTATTGGAACCCATAGACAAAACAAAATATGATTTTATGCGTATTTCCCAAAAAGAAACCTGGGGTCTTTTGGTGAATACAAAACACCCTTTTGCGCAACGGAAAACAATGACTGTGCAGGAGGCAGCAAAATATCAGCTGATAATGCCTAAACGTGAAAATGTGCGTAATGAAATATTGAACTGGTTTGGCCGGGATGAGAATCATCTGCATATTATTGCAAATTATACGCTGCTATCCAATGTAGTGCTTCTGGTTGAGGAGGGAATGGGATGTGCTGTTTGTCTGGACGGCGCCCTTGCCATAGGCAGCCGTCCTGGACTTCGGTTCGTCCCGCTCCTGCCGGAGCACACTACCCGAAGTGTGCTGCTGTGGAAGAAAAATCGTATGTTTAGCCCCGCAGCGTCCCTGTTTATCCAGATGATAAAACAGGGAGAGTGGATGGATGAAAATTGTTTTTAAGGATTTGACAGCCACAGGAGGCGATATTATAGCTTCCCTGTGGCTGTTGTTGTATTATGGAATAAATACACGCCCGGTCTTTCAGCTGAACATAGTTGATTTGGGTGATTTGGTTAATTGAAAAGTTAAATGCAACATAAGCTGTTGCACTTAGAATTACATGAACAGGGAGCCATAGAGTTGCAACTGCAACTTCATGGTTCCT
>NZ_JBEPLZ010000029.1:0-61603 GCF_040545455.1 Enterocloster citroniae
GTGGACAGTCTCAGGCTCAGGAAACTCCACGACCGTGTACAGTCCGTGAAGGGAAACGAAGGAATTGAGGTGAAATATATGCAGCTGTGGGAAGAGAAAGCCATGGAACGGTTGGAAGGGCGCCAAGAAGGAGAAGACTACTTTGCGGCCCTGACGGAAAGACTGTTAAAAGATTCCAGAACTGAGGATCTGATCAAGGCAACAAGTGACAAAGGATTCCGGGAAGTGCTTTATAAGGAATATGGAATTAAAAACCAGATTTGATAAGATTTTCAGTGTCCTCCGTGTATAAAACGGAGGATTTTTTTCAATGTAAATATTATAATGACATCTCAATATGAGATGGGTTTCAAAAACCTTCCCTTTTTATAAATCTCCTTCCCTATAAAAATGCTGTATTTTTGTCTGTAACATTCCAATAGCACCGGCGCAAGAACATAAGGAGGATTTAGAATTAAAAATGCTTGCTTCACCGGATTCCTGGCAGTATGATAATCATATCTTAAAAAATCATAGGGCATTCGCCCGATCGGCATATCGCCGGGATTTTCCAAAGAAACCTTAACAAGGAAATCATTGTATGTTAAAATGAAGGGAGAAGGAAGTATGAAACAAAAGACAAGAAAGCCGCTGGGGGAACTGAACCTGCTGAACCGATTTCTGTTTGGCGAGGTGATGGAGGATTCCGAGACATACCAAAGTGTTTTGGAGATTATCCTGGGCCATGAGGTTAATTTACGGGATAACACCCAAAGCGAGAAGGAGATACGCACCCTGCCCACGTTCCGTGGGATCCGTCTGGATGTGTGGGGACAGGAGGAGGACGGAACGATCTACAATTCTGAGATGCAGGCATTCAACACAAAGAACCTGCCCAGACGCAGCAGATATTACCAGTCCGTACTGGACGCAGGGCTCCTGGAGCCGGGAACCATTGATTTTAACCATCTGGCCAATGTGTACCTGATAACCATAGCGCCCTTTGATCTGTTTGGGAAAAGACTCTGCCGATACACATTTAAAATGAGGTGCGAGGAGGATGATTCGTTGCGTCTGGAAGATGGGGCGGTGAGGATATTCCTGAATACCAGGGGAGAGGGGGATGACCGCATCTCCCCGGAGCTTATGGCGTTTTTACGGTATGTGGAACACTCTACAAAGGAGAATGCCGCGGCAGTGGACAGTCTCAGGCTCAGGAAACTCCACGACCGTGTACAGTCCGTGAAGGGAAACGAAGGAATTGAGGTGAAATATATGCAGCTGTGGGAAGAAAAAGCCATGGAACGGTTGGAAGGGCGAAAGGAAGGACGAAAGGAAGGACGCCAAGAAGGAGAGGAGTACTTTGCGGCCCTGACCGAAAGACTGTTAAAAGATTCCAGAACTGAGGATCTGATCAAGGCAACAAGTGACAAAGGATTCCGGGAAGTGCTTTATAAGGAATATGGAATTAAAAACCAGATTTGATAAGATTTTCAGTGTCCTCCGTGTATAAAACGGAGGATTTTTTTCAGGATAAATGCTATAATGGCGTCATATGGGCTGCGGGGCTGCCGGACGGACGAGGCAGTGCCGCACTGGAATACAGAGAACAAGGGAGCGGATACAATGGAAAAAACAATCTTATTGCTGGGAAATCCGGATTTATATCAGGTCTGTGAGGAAGTAAAACAGGAAGAACTGGAACAGATGAAATCCTTAAAAAAAGACTTAAGGGATACACTGCTAGGTTTCCGCACACGGTATGGAGCGGGACGTGCCATTGCCGCGCCCCAGATCGGAGTGAGAAAACGCGTTATATACAGACATTTGGATACAGAGATCCTTTTTATTAATCCATGGCTGGAGTTTCCCGATGAGGAGGAAATGGAAGTATTGGATGACTGTATGTCATTTCCTGATTTGCTGGTAAAGGTGAGAAGACGCAGGCGCTGCATTATCCATTACAGGGATGAACAGTGGAACGAATGTGCCATGAAGCTGGAGGGGGACATGTCGGAACTGCTCCAGCATGAGTACGACCACCTGGACGGAATACTGGCCACCATGAGGGCAGTGGATCAGCGGGCGTTTGTAATGAAAACACATTAAGCGCGCCAAACCAAACATAAGGAATATACCGGGCAGGATATGCTGGCGGAAGCGCATGGGTAGAAAGCATGGGCAGGAAACGCCTATAGATGCATCAGCAGAATGCGCCCGATTACATACAGATAGGAGAACTGGGGATTTTATGACCATTGACAGAGATTCATTTTTAAAAAAATTTAATATAGAACTGGAAGACTTCCAGGCGGCCGGCATGCCATGGGAGGAACTGGCAGCTATCTATGAGGACTATCAGGCAAACGAGGGTAAGCTTCGCAATATAGGTAAGGATTTTGTGTATGACTACCTCTATGATATTGAAAAGGCGGGAATCCATTCCTATCGCTACAGAACAAAGGATCCGGGACATCTTCTGGAGAAGATCATACGCAAAAGAAATGAACAGTTTGACCGGTTCGAGACGATCAACAGGGATAATTACTACAAATATGTGACGGACCTGATCGGCATCCGTGTGTTTTTCCTGTACCGGGAGGATTGGATCCATTTCCATAGTTATATTACAACTGTGTTTGAAAATGATCCGGACCTTTATGTGGTGGACCGGATCCACGATTTTGATGAGAATCCCAGACATTACTATATTGCGGAACGCCCTAAGGTTTACCGCAGGAATGGGGACACCAGGATCTATGATGATAATCTGATCGAAATAAAATCTGACGGGATTTACAGATCCCTCCACTATATCATCAAGTACAAGGGATATTATGTTGAGATCCAGGGAAGGACCCTGTTTGAGGAGGGCTGGAGCGAGATCGACCACGATATCGTGTACCCGTACTTTAAGGATGATGAGATGCTGAAGGATTTCTCCACGTTATTGAACCGCTTGTCCGGAATGGCGGATGAGATGAGTTCTTATTTCCGCAGGATGAAGAATGCCAAGGAGGCATGGGAGCGCAAACTGGAGGAAGACGGAAGGCCGGGGGAATGGGAGGATGGGGAATAGGGCAGAGGAAAATAGTGTAGTGGAAAATAGTGTAGTGGAAAATAGTGTGGAGGAAAATAGTGTGGAGGAAAATAGCACAGAGGGGAAATTGTCTTTGTTGTCTCTTGACGAACTGTGGGAACTTTTTCCCATTTTCCTCACAGAGCATAAAGATGAGTGGTCCGGCTGGTTTGAGGAAGAAAAGCTGGCGTTAGAGTGTGTACTTCCCATGGAACGCACTGCAAGGATCGCCCATGTGGGAAGTACGGCCATTAGGTCCATCTGGGCAAAACCGATCGTGGATATACTGGTGGAAATGACGCCGGAAGGAGGGATGGAGGAATTCAGATCCTCAATCTTACAGGCAGGCTATACCCTTATGTCTAAAAATGAGAGCAGGATGTCCTTTAACAAGGGGTATACCGGAGCGGGGTTTGCCGAGAGGGTATTTCATCTGCACCTGAGAAAAAGCGGGGATCACCACGAACTGTATTTCAGGGATTACATGAGGGAACATCCCGAGGCAGCCGGGGAATATGAGGCCTTAAAGCTGAAGCTGTGGAGACAGTATGAACACGACCGGGATGCCTATACGGAAAACAAGTCCGAGCTGGTGAACAAATATACTGCTATAGCCAGGACGGAATATAAGGGCAGATATGATGGGGAATAGGAGGGGGATATATGGTTTTTGAACCTGCTGTGATGAAAGAGACGGACAGGCTGAGGATAATTGCCAGGGAATCAGAGGCCCACTGGGGATATGATAAGGCATTTATGGATACATTTGACAGGACGTTTAACATTACCGGGGAATTTATAGCCAGGTACCCTGTTTTTTGTGTCAGGGAACATGGGGAGATCACAGCCTTCTGGGGCGGTATGCCTGAGGAGAATGTTTTTCATCTGGAGTATTTTTACATAGGCAGGCAGGTGATAAAACGGGGATATGGAAGACGCATGTGGGAGCATATGACTGCCTGGTGCAGGGGAGAGGGGATGGAGAGGGTCATCTTTGTCACCAGCTGGCAGGCGGTTGGATTTTATGAAAAAATGGGTGCGTTACAGGATGGGGTATCCCGGTCATTGATCGATGGCAGGGATATTCCTCGTTTTATATATTGCATAAAGCAGGGAACCTGTCTGGATCTAAAGTCCTGCCCATAATTTCAGCCTGGCAAAAAAAGTCGAGTGCCTTTTGGCAATAACCGGTACAATCATATACGAAAGGCGGTGAAGAGCAGATATGGAGGAACAGATCGAAGCCGTGCAGAGAATGCAGGATTATATCCAGGCACATTTGAATGAGAGCATCACTCAGGCGGATCTGGCCAGGGTATCCCTGTATTCCCCTTGGTATTCCTACCGGCTGTTTGTGCGGCATGTGGGGATGACGCCATCGGATTACATCCGCAGGTTCAGGCTGTCACGGTCCGCCATGCAGCTCAGAGATGGGAGGGCCAGGGTGACGGACACTGCATTTGAAATGGGGTTTGGCAGTGTGGACGGATACCAGCGGGCATTCTTTAAGGAGTTTGGCTGCAATCCGGGCAAGTATGCAGTGAACCCTGTTCCCATCAGCCTTTTTACACCGTATGGAGTCAAGTACCGGCATATCAGAAGGGAGAAAAACATGGAACAGGTAAAAAATGTGTTTATTCAGGTGATGGAGAAACCGGAGCGCAAGGCCCTGATCAAAAGGGGGATCAAAGCAGAGGAATATTTCTCCTATTGCCAGGAAGTGGGATGCGATGTATGGGGATTGCTTACCAGTATCCGATCCCTGTGCGGGGAGCCGGTATGTATGTGGCTGCCCAGGCGCTTCATAAAGCCGGGAACCTCACCCTATGTCCAGGGGGTTGAGGTCCCCGCGGACTATGAGGGCGAGATCCCGGAGGGATTTGACGTGATGGCGCTTCCCGCCTGCAGGTATCTTATGTTCCAGGGGGAGCCTTTTGCTGAGGAGGATTACTGTCAGGCAATTGAGCAGGTCCAGGAAGGGATTAAAAAATATGACCCATCGGTGATTGGTTATCAGTGGGATAAGGATAATCCGCGCATTCAGCTGGAGCCTGTGGGGACCAGGGGATACATTGAGCTTTTGCCTGTGAAGCCCGTTTAGGGGAATCACAGGTGTGCCAATGCTTTAAATTGGAAACAATGGTTAAAAAGCAGTTAATTTGCTTGCAATTGCTTTCTTATCATATATAATCGGTACTGTATTACTGAGATGTGTGAATGAGGATATAATAGTACGGGAAACCATACCCTCAGTGGACAAGGGGACGCACGGTTTTGCACCACAGATTTGTGATTCCGGGGCGTATGTGCCATTGTCCACTGAGGGTAGGACCGATAGATATCATAAGGAGGCGCGCATGAGAGGCGTAGAGACACGTATACAGGAAATCAGACACAGGATATTCACGGAAGTGGCGCGTATGGCTTACCATACGGAGTGGCCGGTGGACAAGAGGATTGAAGAACTTCCCTATAAGATCATACCGGGGGAGGTGGGAAAATTCCGCAATGATGTTTTTTTGGAGCGTGCCATTGTGGGGGAAAGGCTGAGGCTGGCCATGGGACTCCCCTACCGCAGCGCGGCCGAGTCTGCTCCGATATCGGATAATATCGGAGCGGCGGACCAGTCTGAGACATACTATACCCCGCCGCTGATCAATGTGATCAAGTTTGCCTGCAATGCCTGCCATGAGAAGCGGGTGGTTGTGACAGACGGCTGCCAGGGCTGCCTGGCCCACCCCTGCGTGGAGGTATGTCCAAAGGATGCGGTTAGTATTGACCGTTCCAATGGCCGTTCCCATATTGACCAGGATAAATGCATCAGGTGCGGCCGGTGCGCTGAGGTGTGCTCCTACCATGCCGTTATCGTGCAGGAACGGCCATGTGCGGCTGCCTGCGGAATGGACTGTATCCATTCAGATGAAAACGGTAAGGCGGACATTGATTATGATAAATGCGTATCCTGCGGTATGTGCCTTGTAAACTGCCCCTTTGGAGCCATTGCGGATAAGTCCCAGATATTCCAGGTGATCCGGGCCATCCAGTCGGGAGAGCGCGTGTATGCTGCGGTGGCGCCTGCATTTGTGGGACAGTTTGGCCCAAAGGTAACGCCGGGAAAGCTGCGTGCAGCCATGAAGGCCCTTGGGTTTGCGGACGTTTTTGAGGTGGCGGTGGGGGCTGACCTGTGTGCCACCCAGGAAGCCATTGATTTTATGCAGGAGGTACCGGAAAAGCTGCCATTTATGGCTACATCCTGCTGCCCTGCCTGGTCCATGATGGCAAAGAAGCTGTTCCCTGAACAGGCGGACTGTATTTCCATGGCGCTGACCCCCATGACCCTGACCGCGCGGCTGATCAAGCGCCACCACAAAAATGCAAAGGTGGTTTTTATTGGCCCGTGTGCGGCTAAAAAGCTGGAGGCCATGAGGACGGATATACGAAGCGATGTGGACTTTGTCCTGACATTTGAGGAAATGACAGGAATATTTGACGCTAAGCATTTGGAAGTGGAAAAAATGGAGGAGGATCCGGACGGCGTTAACGATGCGTCTATGGATGGACGTAACTTTGCCGTGTCCGGCGGTGTGGCCAGATCTGTGGTGGATGTGATCCATAAGCGTTTTCCGGACAGGGAGATCAAGATTGCCAACGCAGAGGGTTTAAAAGAGTGCAGGAAACTTCTGACCATGGCTAAGGCGGGGAAATACAACGGATACCTGCTGGAAGGCATGGCCTGTCCGGGCGGATGCGTGGCAGGGGCAGGAACCATGCAGCCCATTAAGAAATCCCAGGCAGCGGTCAATCTATACGCTTCCAAGGCAAAACACAAAAACTCCAATGAGACGGAGCATGTAAAAGAGCTGGATAAGCTGGTGGATTAAAACCCCTTAGCGGCGGGCGGGGCCGGGAGATACCAGATAGACGACCCACCACAGGGAAACTGCCAGCAGCCATCCGATGCCGGTGGCCAGGGCCACGGCGTTTAACCCGGCGGATCGGACAAACAGCCATGAAAGGATAACTCTCAGGGTGATGTGCATGGTGGCTCCGATGATGGGGACCGTGACCCGTCCGTTCCCCTCAAAGTATCCCACCAGGCCATTGCCTATAAAACAAAGGACATAAAAGCAGGAGATGACTTTTAAATAGCCGGTCCCCTCTGAGAACGCTGTTCCCTGACCCGTACCCAGCATAAAGGACATGGCCAAGGATGCGGTGAGATACATGATCAGGGAGCAGAGTACGCCCATGCCTGACAGCATGGAAACGCCGGTTAGAAATCCCTTTCTGGCCCTTCCTTTGTCCCTGTTCCCTATATTCTGGGCAATGAATACCGAGACAGAGGCAGAACCGCTGTCGCCAAAGGAATTGGCAAATCCCTCGATCCTTCCTGCGGCAGTATAGGCAGCGATCACATCAGTGCCCAGGGTATTGACAGAACCCTGTACCAGCATTTTTCCGATATAAACACTGGACTGGTGGATGGCCGTCACGGAGCAGTAGGCCCATGTCCGTTTGAGAAGTGACGGGTCCACGGCGGCATCCTCACGGCAGAACATCAGGCCCGGGGCTTTGCACTTTATATAGAGAAGGCAGAGGACCACGGAAATACCCTGGGACAGGATGGTGGCCCAGGCAGCACCGGGAATCCCTGTGCCAAGTACTGCCACAAACAGCAGATCCAGTGCCAGGTTGGAGCAGACTGCAATTGCCAGAAACAGGAGGGCGGCCTTGGTATCGCCTGCCGCGCGGAGCACCGCACTGCAGAAATTATAGAGAAATGTGGCGGCCAGCCCGCCGAATATGACCATCAGGTATGTACGGGCCAGCACGGCCACTTCGCCGGGAGTACGGATCATGCGGAGTATGGGGGAAAGAAGCAGGATGCCGGACAGGCTGAGGGCAGCTGTAAACGCTGCTCCGGATACAAGGGAGGTAAAATACTCCCTTCGGAAACTCCTCTGATCCCCGCATCCGTAAAACTGGGCAAGGATAATGGATATGCCGGTGCAGAATCCATTGATGACAAACACAAACAGATTCATCACGGTACCGGACACTCCGATGGCTGCAAAGGCAGCCGGACCCGCATATCGTCCCACTACCAGGGCATCAATGGTGTTGTAAAACTGCTGCAGGATATTTCCCATAATAAGGGGAAGCGCAAGTGAAACCAGCTGTCTTTGAATGTTACCTGAGGTCAGATTCTTCATGGAAATGATTCCTTTCACCAGTTATTTTCCTTTCTTTAAGGATAAAAGGAAAATGAATGATTGTAAAATGCCTAATTTGTGGTTAAAATATAAACAAGTATTTATATTTTAACCATAAACTAGGAGGTTGGGATGACAGAACTGGAGATCGAGGCTTTTTTAGCTATTGTAAGGACCGGAAGTATTTCGGCGGCAGCCCAGAAGCTCTATGTGACCCAGCCGGCCCTCAGCCGCCGCATCCATGCCCTGGAGCAGGAGCTGGGGTACAGTCTTATGGTCCGCAAAAAGGGAGTGAGGAGCATAGAACTTACATCCCAGGGAAAGGCGTTTATTTCCCTTGCTGAAAAATGGAAAACAGTTTGGAATGAAAGCAGGGAACTGGGCAATCCGGACCGGAGCAGGACCTTTCATATCGCATCCGTGGGAAGTGTGAGCACATACCTGCTTCCAAACGTGTTGGAGCGCTTTATGGAGCTGAGACCGGACTGCTCCCTGAATTTTCATCACTGTCATTCCCTGGAGAGTTACGGTTATGTGGAGAGCGGGGAGATGGATCTGGCCCTGATCTCCGATGATATGTTTTCACACACTGTGGAGACAGTGCCTGCATTTAAGGGAAAAATGGTGTTGGCAACCCGGCAGAGCTTTGAGCACAGTCCCGGTCCCCTAAGCCTTGATCCAAAAAAAGAGATACGGCTTCCCTGGGATCCTGAATATGACTTGTGGCATGATTACTGGTTTGGTCCCCGCGTGCGCCCCAGGGTGATGCTGGACCAGATGTCACTGATGGAGTATTTTCTCCGCGAAAAAGAATGCTGGGTCATTGTTCCGGAGTACATTGCCAGGATCCTGACGGATCAGGCAAAGGACAGAGGGGGGCTGAACCTGTATGAGATGGAAGACGGTCCGCCGGAGTCTGTGATCTATTATCTGATAAAAAAGGGCCGGAGCCCTGCCCATGCGGCGGGATTCCTGGAGGTGATGAGACAGGTGCTGGAGCATCAGGAGGGAGTCACGGTTCTGATGTAAAATAGGATGTGTATGGAGAAATCCGGATGGAATAAAGTGTAATATCCGAAAGTGGAGGATGCAGATTGAAGATACGGATCGTAGTGGATAATAACACGCTCATTGACCGCTATTATGTGGGGGAACCAGCTGTTTGCTATTATATTGAGATGAATGGGAAACGGATCCTGTTTGATACGGGATACTCGGATGTGTTCCTTGCAAACGCCAAAGCCATGGATATCGATCTGAGAAGCCTGACCCATATTGTGCTGTCCCATGGCCATAATGACCACACAGGCGGACTGGCTTATTTGTTGAAATCAGACCTTCCGCCCTGGGTACGGCTGGTGGCCCATCCGGGGTGCTTTGAGGCCAAGGCAGTGGAACATGAGCCGGTGGGTGCTCCCGTCTCCCTTGGGGATATTGAGAACAGGTTTCAATACATACCTGCCGTTCGGCCATGGGATCTGTCAGAAGGCGGCCAGGACTGCGTGTTCCTGGGACAGATACCCAGGAAGCTTGAATTTGAGGGCCGGGACGAGATCGGATTGCGCAGGTGCGCGAATGGATGGCAGGGGGACCGGCTGGAGGATGATTCGGCCCTGGTGTGCAGGCTGAAGGACGGGCTGTTTATTGTCACAGGGTGTTCCCACAGCGGGGTATGCAATATTGTTGATTACGCAAGGAACGTGTGCAGAGAATCCAGGATTGTGGGGATACTGGGCGGATTTCATCTCTTTGATGTGGATAACCGGCTGGATAAGACCATTGAATTCATGAAAAAGGCACGGGTGGGAACCGTGTATCCCTGCCACTGCGTGTCCCTAAAGGCAAAGGCCAGGATGATGGAGCGGCTTTTGGTGGAGGAAGTGGGGGTTGGAACGGAAATTTGTCTGGAAGAAATTACTGCTTGACCTTTTTGCCATGATCTGATATTATCTGTACCATAAAGAGTTTGAAAGCGAGGCGTTTTTTTGTTAATTGTGTCTGTTTGTGGAAGATAATGAATCTATGGTGTACAAAGCAGGCTACGGTCCCATTGTGGATACGGGCATTGTTTTTGTACCTTTATCCATGACAGATGACCATATAGAGTGGCGGCGTGTCTGACAGCAATGTTTGGACATGCCTTAGAACGTACCTATGTGACACAGCCTGTTGGTGGATGTCCATGGGTTTTTTATTTTCCATTTTTATTCTGTAATTGTTTAGGACATCTGATGTGAAAATAGGTGCAAAAACGGACTTATAAGCAAGCTTGGCGCCGCCTTTGCACTCATTTTTCCGCTGTCCTGAACTGTTACTTTATTCTCTTGAACCGTATAACTGAAAGAATAGAAGGGAAAGACAGATACAATGACAGCTGTAATCAATCAAACATTTGAAGCATTAGCATTCACAGAGATATTAAAACAATTGGAGGAATATGCCAACTCTCCCATGGCAAAGGAGCGCATAAGGGCTTTGAGCCCATACCTGGAGGAGGGGGAGCTTCGCAGACAGATGAGGGATACCACCCAGGCCAGACAGATGCTGGATCTGCTGGGAAATCCGCCCCTTCCCATGATGGAGCAGGCAGAACATTTACTGGAAAAGGCGGTTCTTGGCGAACTGCTGCTGGCAGAGGAGATGGAGGAGATCGGGCTGTTCCTCACCGCGGTGGGCAGAATGCAGTCATATCTGGAACGGGGCAGGGAGCACCGCATCCCGGCTGCCTATTACAGCGATAACCTGATGCCTTTGACGGAACTCAGGGAGGAGATCCAGAGATCCATCCGCGGCGGAAGGATTGACGACCATGCTTCAGGCACTCTCAGGGATATCCGCAGGGAACTGTCGGTCCTGGAGGAAAAGATAAAGGAAAAGGCAGAGTCCTTGCTGAAATCACAGAAAAAATACATGACGGAAGGGTTTGTGGTTACAAGAAACCACAGGCTGTGTCTGCCGGTAAAGCGGGAATATAAATCCATGATCCCGGGCAGCGTGGTGGACAGTTCCTCCACCGGTGCAACTGTGTTCATTGAGCCACAGGCCGTGGCCAGGCTCCAGGACGAATATGATACGCTGAAGATAGAGGAGGACTGTGAAGAGCGGAAAATCCTCTATACCCTCATGGACCTGATCGCAAATGAGGAGGAAGCCCTAAAAGGCAACCTGGACACCTTGGCTAAACTGGATTTTATCTTTGCAAAGGGCAAGCTCAGCGCGCAGATGGACGCCAGGGAACCGCTGGTCAACACAGAGGGGCGTATCTGCCTGAGGGACGCCAGGCATCCCCTTCTCCCGCCGGAAACCAACGTGCCCCTGCAGTTTGAGATGGGCGGGGAAAGCCGTGGAATGATCATAACCGGACCCAATACGGGGGGGAAGACGGTTGCCATTAAAACAGTAGGGCTTTTTACGCTGATGGCGGGGTGCGGCCTGCACCTGCCTTGTTCCTATGGGGATGTGGCCATGAGGAATCAGATCCTGTGTGACATTGGCGATGGGCAGAACATGGAGGACAATCTTTCCACGTTTTCGGCCCATATAACCAATGTGCTGGACATACTGCGCCGGGCCACCGGAGACAGCCTTGTGATCCTGGATGAACTGGGGTCCGGCACCGACCCGGCAGAGGGCATGGGGATTGCCATTGCCATATTGGAGGAACTGCGCCATCGGGGCTGCCTGTACCTGGTAACCACCCATTATCCCGAGGTGAAATCCTATGCCAGGAGACATGGGGAGATCATCAGCGCCAGGATGGCATTTGACAGGGAAAATCTGAAGCCGCTTTATGGGCTGGAGATGGGAAAATCGGGGGACAGCTGTGCTCTTTATATTGCAAAACGTCTTGGAATGCCGGCCCATATGCTGAAAGTGGCGGCGGGAGAGGCGTACGGCCAGGTAAAGGAGAGCCTGAACAAAGAATTGGACCTGGAACACCCGGGCGGGGAAGAACTGGAGAGGATCTATGTGCCCGGGATTACACCCATTAAAAGAAAGACGGAATCAAAGGATGTGTCCGGTGTTTTTTCACGGGGAGACAGCGTAAGCGTGGAATCCACCGGGGAACCGGGAATCGTGGTAAAGCCGGCAGATGTGATGGGAAATGTTCTGGTACAGGTCAAGGGAGAAAAGCGTATGGTGAACTATAAGCGTTTAAAACTCAGGGTAAAGGCTTCCCAGCTGTATCCTGAGGACTATGATTTCTCCATTATCTTTGACAGTGTTAAGACCAGGAAAGCCAGACATGATATGGACAGGAAGTACCAGAAGGATCTGGAGATACAGGTGGAGGATTATAAAACCGGTAAGCAGTGAGGGACAGCGGAGACGGGACTTCACTAAAGGAGGCTGGAAGTACGTATGATATGGATAGGGATTCTCATTGGGGTGCTGGCAGTGATCGGCGTGTATTTTTATGTTTATTTCAGGCGTATGATCGGCTGGCTGAGGAAAAAGAAAGGGGATACGGCCACACGACTGCTGTCAGGCTTCTGCGCAGGCGGGGCAGCGCTTCTAACCCTTAATATGCGCAGTATCTGGGCAATCGTGATGCTGCATTTGTTTGGTTTTGCCCTTTGCATGGAGCTGGTGCATGCTGTTATCCGATGGCTGACAGGCCGTCATATGGGAGAACGCAGGCCGGCGGGCCGTTATATGGGAGAACGCAGGCCGGCGGGCCGTCATAGGGGAAGACGCAGGACGGCAGACCGGCAGATGAGCGGCCGCCGGAAGACTGCCTTAGGGGAAGAAAACAGTCCGGACAGATGGGACGGTCTTTACCGCTGCGGGATTATTCCGATCCTGTGCACTGCCCTGACGGTGGGATACGGGTACTGGAATATGAACCATGTGATCCGGACCGATTACCGCATAAAAACAGAGAAAGACATCAGAGACCAGGGATATGTGATCGCCCTGGTTTCCGACCTGCATTACGGCACCACTATGGGAGCAAAAAAGCTTCGGGAGTATGCGGATATCATTCAGGACGCTTCAGCGGATATGGTGGTTCTGTGCGGGGATATGGTGGATGAGGGGACCACCAGGGAGCAGATGGAGGAAGCCATGGGAATCCTTGGTTCCATCCAAAGTCCCATGGGTACATTTTTTGTTCATGGAAACCATGACAAAACACGCTATGCAGGCAATCCGAATTTTACCGCAGAGCAGTTGGAGGACGCGGTCAGGAACGCCGGGATCCGGATCCTGGCCGACCAGAAGGCGGAACTTCCCGGCGGACTTCAGGTGGTTGGGCGGGATGACCGTTCATTCCCAAGGGGAGGGAGGAGAAAGAGCATAGAGGAACTGACAGAAGATATGAATCAGGACAAGTTCATCCTTTTGCTGGATCACCAGCCCTGTGAACTGGAGGCAGCAGACCGTGCCGGCTGCGACCTGATGCTGTCCGGCCATACCCATGCGGGGCAGATCTGGCCATCCGGCCTTATCAGCCAGGGGACGGGGATGGTGGAGTTGAACTATGGATACCGCATGATGAACCATCTGCAGGTAATCGTATCCTCGGGGATTGCTGGCTGGGCATATCCTGTGCGTACCAGCAAACACTGTGAGTATGTGATTGTCACGGTGGAAAGGGCTGAGTAACGAACACGCAGCATTTGGTGAAGATGTACAAAAACATACAAGGATTTTGTTGCACAATTCTCATTGACATTTTGATAGGATATTGTTTATACTAAATGCGCAATTAAAAAGAGAGCGTGTTACTGGTAATGCAGGCATTAACTATGAAAGAACATTGGAAGCAGTGTTCTTTATGGTTAATGCCTTTTTTGCATGTGCGGATCATGTGATGTGTATGGGTAATGCTTTGTGTGGTCAATACTGTACATATCGGGTGCCGCCCATACTGCCGGCAGCAGGAAGGTTATGGCTGATGCCTGTATGATCAGGACACGGAATAAAGAAAGAATGAAAAAAGACAGGAGAATGGAAAATGAAAGACAGGATATTTGGTGTACTTCAGCGGGTGGGCCGCAGCTTTATGCTTCCCATTGCAGTACTGCCCGTGGCCGGGCTGCTTTTGGGGATCGGCAGTTCTTTTACCAATGAGACAACCATTGCAACCTATGGACTGCAGGGAATCTTGGGAAGCGGAACCATGTTAAACGCTCTTTTGGTTATTATGAGCAAGGCCGGAAGCGTTATTTTTGACAACCTGCCCATTATCTTTGCGGTGGGAGTTGCCATTGGTATGGCAAAGGCGGAGAAAGAGGTGGCAGCCCTTTCAGCCATGATCGCATTTCTGGTTATGCACGTATCCATCAATGGGGTGCTTACCATCACGGGCAAGGTATTGCCGGACGGAAGTGTTGCGGCGGATGTGCTGGAGGGAACGGTTGCCAGCGTGTTTGGGATGCAGACGCTCCAGATGGGGGTGTTCGGAGGCATTATCGTGGGCCTGGGTGTGGCGGCGCTTCACAACAGGTATCACAAGATCGTGCTCCCAAATGCACTTTCCTTCTTTGGCGGTTCCAGGTTCATACCCATTATCTCCACCGTGGTATATGTGGGAGTGGGAATCCTTATGTATTTTATATGGCCGGCCGTACAGAACGGGATCTATGCCCTGGGAGGCCTGGTAACGGGGACCGGTTATCTGGGAACCCTGATCTTCGGAATCGTCAAGCGCTCCCTGATCCCCTTTGGACTGCACCATGTGTTCTATATGCCCTTCTGGCAGACCGCCGTGGGGGGTACCATGGTGGTGGACGGGAATCTGATCCAGGGCGGGCAGAATATATTCTTTGCCCAGCTGGCATCCCCGGATGTGGTACATTTCAGTGCGGACGCAACACGGTACTTTTCCGGTGAGTTTATTTTTATGATATTCGGCCTGCCGGGCGCTGCCCTTGCCATGTACAGATGCGCAAAGCCGGAGCGGAAAAAGGCAGCGGGCGGGCTTCTGCTCTCAGCGGCCCTGACCTGTATGCTCACCGGTATCACGGAGCCCATTGAATTTTCTTTCCTGTTTGTAGCGCCCATGCTGTTTGTAGTGCAGGTGATCCTGGCCGGAAGCGCGTATATGATCGCCCATATCCTGAACATCGCGGTGGGGCTGACATTTTCAGGAGGCTTCCTGGACCTGCTCATATTCGGCATCCTTCAGGGAAATGCAAAGACCAGCTGGATAAGGATCCTGCCTGTGGGCGTGATCTATTTCCTTTTATATTATTTTATCTTCAGTTTCCTGATCAAGAAGTTTGACCTGAAGACACCGGGCAGGGAGGAAGAAGATGAGGAGACAAAGCTGTACACCAAAGCGGACGTCAATGCCAGAAAGTCTGCAGGTGCAGGGGATGGCGGCGAAGCCGGAGAGGATGAGGACCAGGCCAGCGCAGCCATTGCAAGAGGTCTGGGAGGAGCCGGTAATATCACTTCTGTGGACTGCTGTGCCACCCGTCTGCGGTGCTCTGTGGATACCCCGGAGCTGGTGAATGAGAAGCTGTTAAAGGCCACCGGAGCGGTGGGAGTAATTAAAAAGGGCCAGGGCATACAGGTGATCTACGGGCCTAACGTGACGGTGATCAAAGCCAATCTGGAGCATTATCTGGAGCATGCGCCAAAGATAAAGGAGACGGCTCTTTACGGCGGCAGTGAAAACAATGGCGGTAAGGACAGCGTGAAGCATGACGGGGAAGGCGGCAGCCCGGACCGGACGCCGGATGCAGGCCCTGATCAGGACAACATTCCACACACAGGCCGCCGCATTCTTCTTTCTCCATTTAACGGAACAGCGGCCCCCATTACGGAGGCTCCGGATGAGGCATTTGCCAGCAGGGCCATGGGGGATGGATACATGGTCATTCCCTCGGACGGCCAGGTGGTAGCCCCCGAGGACTGTGAGGTGGTGTTTGTGTTCCCGTCCAAGCATGCCATTGGCCTTAGGAATGCCCAGGGCATGGAGTATCTGATCCATGTGGGCGTGGATACGGTAAAACTTGACGGCAAGGGATTTGAAACCTTTGTCACGGACGGACAAAAGGTGGAAAAGGGCCATAAGCTGATGGAGTTTGACCTGGAATTTATCAGGAAACACGCGGCTTCAGACGCATGTATGACAGTGTTTACCGGCCTGAAGGAAGGGCAGGAGATCCACATGGAAAAAACTGGAGATGTAAAGGCACTGGAAGAAATCGCCTGGTACTGATGGCCAGATCATAAAAATCCTTCCTGCAAGTAGATGTTTTCATGGATTTTATGTATAATGGAAGCTGAGATGAGTACGAAATAAAAGGATCGGTCCTGTCAGGGAGGATTTTTATGTACCGAGTAATAAAGGTTTTAAATAATAATGGATTATTGGTTCTGGACGGGGAATCCGGCCGGGAAGTCATTCTTCTGGGAAACGGCATTGGATTTGGGCATAAGACCGGTGAGCGGATGGAATCTCCCGGGGAGGCGAAGCGGTATGAGCTGGTGAGCAGACAGGCATCGGCCCTGCAGCAGGTGAACAGCATAGACCCTGTGTTCATTGAGGCTGCGGGCAGGATCATTGAGGCGGCCGAGTCTGCCATGGGTCCTTTAAGCCACGATATCCTGATCCCCATGGCGGACCATATTGCCCTGGCCGTAAGCCGGGCAAGGGAGAACAGGGAGCTGCCCAATCCCTTTAAGTATGATATAAAGGCGCTCTTTGCCGGGGAATACCAGGCCGCCACGGAGGGAATCGGGATCATAAAGGAACTGGCAGGAGTCAGTATATCCGAGGATGAGGTGGGGTATATTACCCTGCACATCCACGCCGGGCTTTCCAGGGAGAATGTGGCAGCAGCCATGGAGGTCGCCAGGCTGGTGCAGGACAGCATCCGTTTGATTGAGAAAGAGATGGACTTCGGCCTGGCTTCGGACACCCTGGGATATAACCGGCTTGTGAGCCATATCCGCTATATGATAGCCCGGACAAGAAAAGGGGAGCGGGCCAATCTGGATATGGAGGACTATGCAAAGAAAAGTTTCCCCAGGACCTATGAGGCGGCAGACCATGTCTGCCAAAATATGGAACAGCGTCTGGGCGTTAAAGTGGCGCCGGAGGAGAGGGGATTTCTGGCCATACATATCCAGCGGGTCATGCAGGCGTAGAAGCTGACTGCGCGCTCTAGGACCTGCGCTCCGACAAAAAGAGTCCTGCCAGCGTGAGCAGGATGCCGCAGACAGCGGTTATGGTCACGGGCTCTTTTAATATGATGGCGGAGCTGACCGTGGTAATGACCGGAACCATGTAGATATACACGCTGGTCCTTACGGAACCCAGCAGCTTTACGGCCAGGTTCCAGGTGACAAAGCACAGGGCGGATGCGCCCAGCCCCAGGAACAAAAGGTTGCAGAGGTTCAGGGGATTTATGATCCGGTCCAGGGTAACATGAAAGTCCATGATTAGGATTGCGGGAACCATGAATAAAATTCCATAAAAGAATGTGCGCCTTGTGGTCTGTATCGTGCCGTAGCCAAGGGCGCTTATTTTTTTTGTCAGGGTGGAATAGACGGCCCATATGACAGCGGCAGCCACTGCCAGGACATCACCCACGGGGTTGATGGACAGGGCCGCGCTGCTTCCGAAGCTGATGAAGCAGATGCCTGCCATGGCCAGAAGAAAGCCTGTAAAAAAGCGCTTTCCCGGCCTGGATCCGCCCAGGAACAGGCAGTTGAGGATCGCTGTAAAAAAGGGTGCAATGCTGATGATGACGCCCACGTTGGATGCCAGTGTAAAGGTGAGGGCGATATTTTCCAGAAGATAGTACATGGTGATGCCGCAGAGGCCTGCTGCTGCAAAGAGATATTCCTGTTTCCGGGAATCCAGGACAAGGTTTCCGGGACATACCATCCACAGGGCCAGGTATCCGATGATAAAACGGATAAACAGGATCTCCACAGGGGAAAAGGATCTTAAAAGCACCTTGGTGGAAATAAAGGTGGTCCCCCAGATCAGGATGGTGACAAATGCGGCCAGATGGCCGGCGGGTGTTTTTTCATAGTTCATGACGCGGCTCCTTTTCCGGCTTGGCCGGTTCTGATGGATCTGAAAATATTTTTTGATATTGTCTGGGTGTCAGCCCGATGAATTCCTTAAAAAAGTTGGTAAAGTGGCTCTGGTCCGAAAAGCCTGCCATGGCAGCAGCGTCCACGGGCGGGATCCCCTGCTCCAGGAAATGCTTGGCCTTGTCCAGGCGTATGGTCTGGAGATAACGGTAGGGGGAGACGCCCACCTGTTTGGTAAAAGACCGCAGCAGGTAGGATTTGCCGAAGGTAGTCATCTCAGTAAGCTCATCCAGGGAGATATTTTCTGAGAAATGCTCCTCCATATAAGTACACAGGGACTGGATCTGCGGGTTGGGACGGGATACGGCTTCCTCATCAAAGGGGGAGGCGTATTCCTGAAGGACCTGTTCCAGAAGAAAGAACATGGTCTCTTCCTTTTCAAACCTGGCCGCATGCCTGAGAATGGAATCATAAAGAGTGGCCACGGACCGGGCGATCTCGCTTCGGTAAACCACATTTTGTGTGAAATAAGGTTTAAAGTCTTTTCCGGTGATCTCCTTAACAAACCGCTCCATCACCTGGGGATTGATGTTCACGGCACGGTAATCCAGGGGCTCCCCGTCCAGCGGTCCGCAGCAGTGGTTGTCCCTGGGATTAAACAGAAGCAGATCCCCGGTACTCACATCATATTCCTGGTTCTTGCACCAGAGATGACGCTTTCCTCCCTCAATAAACCCAATGACGTAGAAATCATGAAAATGGTTGGGGAATTTCTGTACGATTCCGCTCAGCTGATAGGCTTCTATTTCCAAGTCGCGGTCATAGTGCACATGGCGCTGTTCTTGTTCCTGTAACATTTGATGTTCCTCCTGACGTAATCTGATCTGCTGTGAATACCGGCGCTATGGGCTATGATGAGTGTCCCGCAGCTTCAGGCAGTGTCCCGCGGCTATGACGGGGGGTATCATGGCTATGGCGGGCGTATCACGGCTACGGGTAAGTGTATCACGGTTTGGACGGGATTTCTTGTATGATATGACACTTGTATGTTGAATCCGCCTTGGCCGATGGGGGACAGCCCAGGCCGTTGGATTGTATAAAAAAGGGATGCCCGGGGCATCCGGGAATCCCTTTTTGTGGCTGCTGTTATGTTGACGATACCGTAGATCATGCACCAGAGCGTGGCTGAACATTGGGTTCTGACAGCTGTACCTTCCGCCATTGTTCCATTGTACCAGAATTTTCTGTATTATGCCAGCTTGGTCCCGGGCGGCGAAACTATCTTCAGGCCGATGTCGCTGTCTCCGTGCCCAGGCAGTTTCGATACAGCTCATAAAAGGATCCGGCGGTCAGGGTTTCCAGGAAGCCGGGAGAGGGAAGGCGCAGGAGACCTGAATCAGACATCCAGATATCCTTGGGACTTTGGGGACTGCAGCTGATCAGGCGGCCGTTATTCACATAGAAATGACTGATCTGCGGAGCCCGGAGCGCATTGATCACAGTTAAGGCGGCATCCTCCGGTATGGTCTTCCTGGCGCATATGTATGAGGGCACGGCCACGGCTCCGTCTGCGGGCCAGAATGCCTTTTTCTGCCTGCCGTCCGCACGGAGCGCATACACGGAGGGGACCAGTGCCAGGGCGGCTTCCCCTGTCCGCACACTCTGAAATGCCTGTATGGGCATGTGGGTCACGGTGCAGTTGGACAGAAAACGTCTGGCATTGTCCGGTCCGCAGGATTCCCAGATGGTCTTTACCACGGTCTTGGCCGCGGAATTTTCCACACCCCCAAAGGTCAGAGGGTATCCCTCCTTTACCAGCTGGTCCAGGCAGATGGAATCGCTGCCTCCGAATTTACGGCTGTCCGCAAAAAACACCAGAGGGATTGCCAAATAGGGCAGGAGGCAGTCACTGCGGTGCAGCCGGCGGACACATTCCGCCTGTTTTACAGGCAGGCAGTTCGCCAGGGGGTGCAGGCCTGACTCTGCGAGACGGATGTAGATCCTCTGGTCCTCAAAGACCTCCAAATCAGCGGACACCACAATATCGGGAAGGATTGCTTCCGGCTCCATCAGGTATTCGGACATATGGTGGGAATATCCCAGACCAAAACAGCGGACATTGAGGTCAATCCCCTTTTGTCTGAGATCGGACCGGATCCGGTCTAAAAAAACAAGCTCCTGCCTGTGCAGGATACAGATATTATTCCAGTAGAGTTGGATCTTGATCATATAAGGGTTTCTCCTTTCCGCAGTCTGGACTGCAGGAGCATCTGCTCCTCATACACCTGGTCCAGACGGGCAAACAGCCGGGTCTCCTCAGGGGTGCGTGCAAGCACGGCCCGGACAGCCCCGTTGTCCATAATGATCCTTTTGCGGGCCATCAGGGCCGTGTGCGGGTCATGGGTGACGATGAGCACCAGCTTTTTACTGTTTGTGAGCAGGTGCAGGGCTTTTTTCTTGTCGATCCCGGCATTTTCTATTTCATCGATCAGTATTACCGGACTGTCACACACCAGCGCAATGTCGGCAATCATCAGTGCCCGGCTCTGCCCCCCGCTGAGCAGGTTCAGGTGGTCAGAGGAAAACACAGGTTCCGGTGTGATGGTATTGGCCATGTCCAGAATTTGTTTGGGCATCAGGCCGGTTTGATCCCGGCAGCGGCAGTGAAGAGCCAGAAAGTCCATCACCGTCAGGTCCAGCACAAACCGCATACTTTGGGAGAGATGGGCCACAAGCCGGCCGGAGACGGACTGGCGGCTTCCAAATGGCACGGCTTTGCCGTCTAAGAGGATACGCCTTCCGGTTGGGGATTCCCCGTTTACCAGCTGTTCGATATCCTTGATCAGTCTGCTTTTGCCTGACCCCGTGTTGCCTGCCACCGCGCACAGATCTCCGGGTCCCAGGACCAAAGGGGCAAATGCTTCCGGCCTTTGATCCTTTCCGCGGCCGGGATGGATGGTTAACTGGTTCATCACAATACCTCCTGAAAGTCGATTTTCCCCACCACACCCTGCTGGAAGGAGCTGCCCACCCTCTGTTCCCCTACGCAGTAGGAGCAGACACCGGCCGGCATGGTGTGGCGCAGGCAGTCATGTTCAAAGCCCGCGCTGTCAGGAAGGGACAGCAGCCAGTCCCCCAGGAATTCTACACCGTAGCCTGCCAGTGCATCCACGGGAAAGATCCTGGCGCCTGGATTCAGCTCCTTCAGGTTCCAGTGTATGATCTCCAGTTCAGCCTGGGATACCATATCGGTTTTGGTTGGGACGATAAAATCCGCCTGAAGCAGCATGGGACCCAGCTGCCCGGGAGCGCGGCAGCTGGCCGTGCAGTCCAGGATGCAGCCTGCAATGGAATGAACCGTGGCAGGGGAGCACCGGTGGCAGAGACCGGCTGTCTCAATAAAGAGAAGACTGCAGTTTTGCCGGTCGGCATAATCCCACAGTTCCGGCAGATTGGACACCAGAAAGTGGTCGGGACAGATGTCCCGGCTGATTCCTGAGACTGCCGGGATCCCCATGCTTTGATAGAGCGCTGCATCCTCTGTCATCAGGCAGTCGATCTTGCAGACCATGGGGGATTCCCCTTTCTCCCGCATATAGGGAAGGAGGGTGCGGAGCACGGACGTCTTTCCCACAGCAGATGAGCCGGAGAAAAGAATGGTTTTCTGGGGCATGTCAGGTACCTTCTTTCATTTTTAATTGGAAAACAGCATACCAGAAGGCATGGATTCCGTCAGTATCAGGTGAGACCTTATAGAGAATTTTTTTTCTTGATATTTAAATGGCGGTATGTTACTATTTTGGTTAGTTTAAACTAATTAGAGTAAAACATAACTAACCCATATCGCACTCTATAAGGAGGGGAGGACCAATGTGCCAGGAAGAAATCCAGGAGGCGGTTTGTGCCTCTTCCCTGCTCCGTGACAGCGGGCTTTCCGCTGACTGTATGAAGGTGAGGAAATGTCACAAAGGGCAGATCATCAGTGACAGGCAGAAAGGGCAGGAAATTCTGGGACTCGTTGTTTCGGGCCGGGTGGATGTGTACAGCATTGCCCTGGACGGGCGCGAGATCCTGCTTTCACAGTTAAAAAGAGGGGATTGCTTCGGGATCATCAACCTGTTTACGGATACGGAGCTTCCCACGGTCTTAAGATGCCGCAGCGACACCACGCTTTTGATGATCCCAAAATCAAAGCTGATCGAGGCAATGGAAGCCAACGGATCCCTGGCGATCCGCTATGCGGGCGTCTGTAATCGGAAAATGCAGTTCTTGATCCGCCGCATTGAATTTCTTACAATGCAGTCGGGCAGGAAAAAGCTGATCCAATACCTGCTGATGCAGCCGGAATGCCATGGGGAAGTATGTCTGGAGGAATCCAGGGAGGAACTGGCATCCGTACTGGGAATCAGCCGCGCTTCCTTGTTCAGGGAGCTGGCCCTGCTCCAGAACCGGGAACTGATCAGCCAGGAGCACGGGAGGATCAGGATATTGGACCGGAAGGAACTGGAAGACATACTGTATTGCTGCAGCTGACCTGCAAAGATGTTTCTATAACAATGAAGGGACAATGAGGAAAACCATGAAGAAGATAGCAATTTACGGAAAAGGCGGAATTGGAAAATCCACCACCACATCCAATCTGTCCGCGGCTCTGGCAGCCCGGGGCCTGCGCGTTATGCAGATCGGGTGTGATCCCAAGGCTGATTCCACGAAAAACCTGATGGCGGGAAAAAAGATACCCACCGTACTTGACCAGATACGTCAGAAAGAAGAGGCGGTGAGCCTGGAGGATATTGCATTTCGGGGATATGGAAATATTGTGTGCGTGGAATCAGGGGGGCCCACCCCCGGGATCGGATGTGCGGGAAGAGGCATCATTACTGCCTTTGAAAAACTGGAGGAATTGGAAGCATATGAGGTGTTCCAGCCGGATGTTGTTTTTTATGATGTGCTGGGGGATGTGGTCTGCGGAGGATTTGCCATGCCCATACGGGGCGGGTATGCGGACCATGTGATGATCGTCACATCCGGGGAGATGATGGCTCTGTTTGCGGCTGACAATATTGCCCACGCCATCCGCAATTTCGGAAAAAGGGGTTACGCAAAGTTGGCAGGCTTTATCCAGAACTCCAGAAATGTGGAGGGGGAGGACGAGCGGGTGCGCCTGGCGGCGGAGGAGAACGGAACAGGGATCCTCCACATCGTGCCCCGGGACCGGTCGGTACAGCTGGCGGAAAACCAGGGCATGACAGTGATAGAGGCATATCCGGACAGCCCTATGGCAGCTTGCTACCAGGCGCTGGCCGATAAGGTACTGGAGGTGACGGGAGTATGAGCTGCTGCTTTGAAAATACCCTTCACTATTCTTCCCCGGGTCACGGAGACTGGGGCGTTGTGAGGATCGGGATGCTGGCGCCGGAAAGCGTACAGCTGTTTGTATGTCCCAGTGCCTGCGGAAGGCATGGGGCAATAGGAGCCATGAAACAGGGGCTGAAGGACCGCCTTTTTTACCTGTATGTCAGCCAGAGCGATATTGTGGATGGATATGACCCGCTGATACCGGAGGCTGTAAAGAATGTGCTGGAGGCCCTGAAAAAACAGCCAAAGGTATTTTTTATCTTTGTGAGCTGCCTGGACGATCTCATCGGGACAGACCACGAGGCACTGCTGGAGGAGCTGGGAAACAGTTATCCCGGCATACAGTTTCGGGTCTGCCACATGAATCCCATTTCCCTGGGGTCCAAAACACCGCCTCCCGTATCCATCCAGAATAATCTGTACAGCCTTCTGGAGCCGGCACAGGACCGGGACAGCGGAGTAAACGCAGTGGGAAACCTGGAGCCGGTTGCCCTGTCCAGTGAACTTTACCCCTTCCTTAATACATACGGAGCTGGAGAACTGCGCCACATTTCCAGGTACACTGTATATGAACAGTACCAGGAGATGAGCAGAAGCAGGGCCAACCTTGTGATTGGGCCGCCCGGAAGGCAGGCCGCCGGGCAGATGGAGGAACGCCTGGGGATTCCCTGGGTCTTTATTCCGGTATCCTATGATATGGAAGAGATTGAGGGGGGCTATGCCAGGCTGAAGCAATTGCTTGCCCCGGATGCGGAGGACTGCTTTGACTTTGCCCCGGCCAGGGAACGGGCTTTAAAAGCAGTAGAGAGGGCGCGGCGGAGGGTGGGGGATATTCCTGTCATCATTGATGCCTCCGCCACGGTCCAGCCCTTTGGCATGGCAAAAGCGCTCCTTACTTACGGATTTCAGGTGACACGGGTGGAAGCCCAGGATTGTATGCCCTTTGACAGGGAACATATGGAATGGCTGGTACGGAATCATCCCAAGGTGGAGATCTGCCAGCCTGAACATCACCGCGCCGTGCTGTTTTCCCGCAGGCTGGAGTACAGCCTGGGAATCGGTGTGGAAGGGGCGTACCTGGCCGGCTCCAGGCATGTGGCGGATCTGTTTAATGACGCAGGCATGTTTGGCTATGACGGGATCGTCAGGCTCATGGGGCTAATGGAAGGCGCAATGGAGGCTGAGGTGGATTTGGAACAGATGATTAATGGATACGGATTGGTGGTGTGATATGGCTAAATTATCAATATGGCTTCCTCCCTTTTCCCCGGATTATTCCGGAGTTTCAGCGGTTCTCTTTGACCTGGACACGGTGACGGCAATGCATGATGCCTCGGGCTGTACGGGAAATTACACGGGGTATGATGATCCCAGGTGGTATGGCTCCCGATCCGGAATTTTCTGTTCCGGGCTCAGGCAGATGGATGCGGTGCTGGGGGATGATGAAAAACTTATGGAAAAGATGGAGGCGGCCGCAAAGGACTTAAAGCCGGATCTCCTGGCCCTGGTGGGAAGCCCGGTGCCCATGGTGATCGGGGCGGATCTGAAAGGGATCGCATATGAACTGGAGGAACGGACCGGGATTCCCGGTTTTGGCTTTGACACTACAGGCACGGCGTATTATGACAGGGGAGCCTTCCTGGCAGCCAGGGAATTGCTGGACCGGTTTGCGCAACCCGGGGAAATGCAGCAGGGCCGGGTGAATATTCTGGGCGCCCTTCCCATGGATTTTGGGGACGGAGAAAATATCAGCTGCCTTAAGACTTGTCTTAAACAGAATGGGTACGAGACAGGCCTGTGCCTGGCAATGGATTACAGCCTGGAGGATCTAAAAAAGGCCGCTAATGCCCAGGTCAATCTGGCGGTATCCAGATTTGGTTACCTGACTGCCCTGTATATGGAGCGAAGGTTCCACATCCCCTATCTTTGCGGTTTTCCGGTGGGGGAAAAGGGACAGGAGGATTGGCTGTCCGCTGTAAAAAGGGTGGCACAGACCGGCAGGACGGAAATGCTCTGGGAGGCGGATACATCCGTGGCTGACGCTGCATCCGCGACCGGCAGTTCCGCCCGCGTTCTGATCATAGGGGAACAGGTGATGTCGGACTCCATCAGGTATGCCCTGAACAGGGACTTTGGATTCACGTCCGTGACAGTGGGGTGTCTGTATGGAATGGAGCAGGCGCTGGCATCCCCCGGAGATATGGACCTTGGGGACGAGGGCCGGATCAGGGCGGCGGTTAACAGCCCGGACTATGAGATGATCATAGCTGACCCTTTCATCCAGCCTCTTTTGGAGGAGGGCTCAGACAAACAGTTTTTACCCATTGCCCAGTACGCGATATCCAGCAAACTGGGAGTGGAATACAGTGCCTGCGTTGCAGGCGTACATTTTAACCAATGGATGTGCGCTCGGAGTCTCCCCGGAACCCGTCTTTGGGGCTGATGTTCCGCCGGCCCCACACAGATCGGTCTGGGTGCCGGGAGATTCCAAGAGTACACATAGTTTCAAGGGAGGATAAACAAATGATCAAACGAAATGCAGTGACAGCCGCCTTGCTGGCGGCAGGTATGGCAATATCTCTCATTGGCTGTGGTTCGGGTGCGGCAGGAACCGCTTCCGTCCAGGACACCCAGGCCCGGGAAACGGTCCTGGACCATTCTCCGGACCAGTCCCCGGAGGGAGAGACGCGTATTGTGGTGGACCACACGGGAAGGGAGATTGAGATTCCGGCAGAGATCAACCGCATTGTCATCTCGTCCCTCCTGCCCCTTCCCTCCGTGTACAGCCTGTTTGAGGGCTCGGCGGAGAAGCTGGTGGGCATCCATCCGTCTTCCATGGCAGCGGCGGAGAATTCGATCCTGCCCAAGGTGGTGCCTGACATACTGGATGTAAACACGGATTTCCTTCAGGGAGGGGAGCTGAATATTGAGGAACTGCTGAACCTGAAGCCGGATGTGGTGTTCTACAGTGCCAACAATACGGAAGAATACGAAAAACTGGCGGCGGCAGGCATACCTGCGGTTGGGTTTTCCACCTCCAACTGGGACTTTGACTGTGTGGCAACCTTTGAAAACTGGGTAAAGCTCCTGGGTGAGGTACTGGGCCAGGAAGATAAGGCGGCCGGGATCGCGGATTATGGGCACCAGGTATATGACGAGGTACAGGCTGTGCTAAATGGAGCAGGGGACATAGAAAAGCCAAGGGTATTGATCCTGTTTAATTACGCAAACGGGGTGATCAAAACCTCGGGCAGCAATTTCTTTGGACAGTACTGGATCGAGTCCACCGGCGGCATCAATGTGGCCGCGGACCTGACCGGAACGCCTGAGATCAACATGGAACAAATCTATGAGTGGGATCCCGATATCATATATATTACAAATTTCAGCCCCTATCTTCCTGAGGACCTGTATGACAACACCATTGAAGGCCATGACTGGAGCAGTGTGAAGGCGGTAAAAGAAGGAAAGGTCTACAAGTTCCCTCTGGGCATGTACCGCTGGTTCCCGCCTGCATCAGACACACCGCTGGTATTAAGGTGGCTGGCACAGAAAAACCAGCCCCAGCTGTTTGCGGATGTGGACATGGAACAGGAAGTGCGCACATACTATGAGCGTTTTTACAATGTGGCGCTGTCGGACGAGGACATCACACAGATCTTTAACCCGGCCAGGGAAGCGGCAGGGAACTAAATGCAGGAGCCTGGTATGGAGAAAATAAAAAAGAAACACAACCTGATGAGCCTTGTCATATTCCTTTTGCCCATTGCGGTAACTATTATCTGTATTGGAATCGGAAGGTATCATATATCGCCTCTGGAATCCCTGCAGATATTAGTGTCGCCCCTCACCGGGCAGGAGGTGGATCCCCAGGGCTGGTCCGTGGTTTATCATGTAAGGCTGCCCAGAATCATGCTGGCCCTTGTGGCCGGCATGGGCCTGTCTATATCAGGCGCGTCCTTCCAGGCACTGTTTTCCAATCCCTTAGCTACCCCGGATACGCTGGGGGTGGCCACGGGCGCATCCTTTGGCGCGGTGCTGGCCCTTTTGTTTACCAGAAATGTGTTCGTGGTGCAGCTGGCAGCCCTGGCCATGGGATTGGCAGCCCTGGCAGGAACCTGCATGATCAGCAGGCTCAATGGAAAAAGCAGTATCCTTATGGTGGTTTTGGGAGGAATGGTGGTGTCATCCCTGTTCCAGGCCCTGGTATCCCTGGTAAAGTATGTGGCTGATCCGGACGAGGACCTGCCTGCCATCACATACTGGCTGATGGGAAGCATGTCCAGGGCCACCTATCAGGGGCTGGCAGTGGGGATCCCGCTGATCTTACTGGGCGTGGCGCTTTTGTTCCTGCTGCGGTGGAGGCTTAACATCCTGTCCCTTCAGGAGGATGAAACCAGGGCCCTGGGAATCGATGTCAGAAAACTGCGGATAATGGTCATGGCAGCTTCCACCCTGGTGACCGCATCCTGCGTTTCACTGTGCGGGCAGGTGGGATGGGTGGGACTTCTGATCCCCCATGTGGCCAGAATGCTCTACGGAAGCGATAACCGCAAGATCATTCCGGTGAGCATGGGTCTGGGCTCTGCCTTTATGGTGGTGATCGACACAGCGTCCAGGGCGGCCACGGCCGCGGAGATACCGGTGTCCATACTGACGGCCATTATAGGCGCGCCCTTTTTTATCATACTTTTACGCAGGACAGGAGGTGCCAGACTGTGAGATTTGAGGTAAGGAACGGAAATTTCGGATACGGGGCATCCCAGGTCCTTCACCAGGTGTCCTTTGACCTGGAGGGGAATCAGGTCCTGGCAGTGCTGGGGCCCAACGGCGTGGGAAAGACCACCCTTTTAAAATGTATGATGGGTCTGCTGAAGTGGGACTCCGGGGAAAGCCGGATCGATGGCGTTCCCATGAATACACTGAAACATTCTGAAATATGGAAACGGATCGCCTATGTTCCCCAGTCAAAGGGAATATCCTTGTCCTACACGGCCCTGGAAATGGTGGTCATGGGACGGTCGGCCCGCCTGGGGCTTTTTGCCCAGCCCTCAAGGGAGGATATGGAGGTGGCAAAAGCATCCATGGAGGAGGTGGGCATTACCTTTCTTATGGATAAACCCTGCAGCCAGATGAGCGGAGGAGAGCTTCAGATGGTCCTTATTGCCAGGGCACTCTGTACACAGCCGGAAATGCTCATCTTGGATGAGCCTGAATCCAATCTGGATTTTAAGAACCAGCTGGTCATTCTGGATATGATCAGGCAGCTGTCCTCCAACCGGGGCATAGGAGCCATTATCAACACCCATTATCCGGCCCATGCCTTAAAAATCGCGGACAAAGCGCTGATATTAAACCGGGACAAAAGCAGCTTTTACGGGGGAGCGGGGGAGACGATTACGGAGGACAATATGAAGAAAGCGTTTGCAGTGGAGGTAAAAATCGCGGATTACTACTATGAAGATGTGAATTACCCCAATGTGATACCCATCCGGGCCTTCAGCCCCATGAGCTCCCATTCATTGTAAAAGCCCTTGATTTTTACAGAAAAAGATGTTACTCTTAGTTTAACATTTCACACACAACCGGCTCCTGAACCACACACATCCAGGAGGGTAAAAGAATGAATTTATTTGATCTTACAGGCAGGAAAGCAATTGTAACAGGCGGAACCAGAGGGCTGGGCCACGGCATGGCCGAGGGTCTGATGGAGGCTGGAGCCGAAGTGGTTATATTCGGCAGTTCCGAGAAAGTACATGATGTGGCCACACAGTTCTGTGACCGCGGATTTAAGTGCCATGGCATTGCGGTGGATCTGGGGGACAGTCAGGCCAGGGCAGATGCATTTGCTGAAGCAGTGAGCGCCATGGGCGGCCTTGACATCCTGGTGAACTGTGCCGGCATCCAGAGACGTCATAAGAGTGAGGAATTCCCGCTTTCAGATTGGGAAGCAGTTATGAATGTGAACCTGACAGCACCCTTTGAACTGTGCCAGATGGCGGCCAGGGAATTTATGGCCAAGGAGAAACCGGGAAAGATCATTAACATTTCCTCCATGCTGGCATTTTTCGGCGGCTTTACCGTGCCTGCATATGCTGCATCCAAGGGAGCTGTTACCCAGATGACCAAGGCGTTCTGTAATGAGTGGGCAAGCAGGAATATCAATGTAAACTGCATTGCACCCGGCTATATGGACACGGAGATGAACACAGCGCTGACAGACCCGTCCAATCCAAGATATGCGGAGATCACAAACCGCATACCTGCACACCGCTGGGGAACCCCGGAGGATATGAAGGGGGCTGTTATTTTCCTTGCATCCCCTGCATCCGACTATCTGAACGGAGCCGTGATCCCGGTGGACGGAGGATATCTGGTTAAGTAAGAAGTTTACAGTTTTATACATATTATGGAATAGTATACCAACACCGCATCTGGTTTATCCGGATGCGGTGTATTTTTTTGCTAAAGCAGCAGGAATTATATTGACATCATAGGTAAAATGTGGTTAAATTAATTCATAAGATAAAAAATAGGAACATTGTTCCGAATAACGGAACAAAAGCCGGTTGTAAAGTGTGAATGTGTGAAATGTGTGAGTTAAGCCAAGAAAGGCCAAAGTAAAAATTAAGCAAAGCCAAAGTGAAAACAAAGCAAAGCCAAAGTGAAAACCAAGTAAAAACATGTGCAGCGGAGTAAGGAGGATTACAGATTATGAAGACATTAGTATATGCAGCGCCAGAGAAAGTGGAAGTCCGTGATATGCCGGTACCGGAGCCAAAGGAAGGGCAGGTAAGGATCCGGGTATCATACTGCGGTATCTGCGGGTCTGATATTGGTATTTTTGCAGGCAAGCATCCCCGGGCAAAGGCTCCCCTGGTGCTGGGCCATGAATTTATCGGAACCATTGAATCCATCAATGGAGGAAGCGGCCGGTTTAAGGTGGGCGACAGGGTATCCCCATACCCCCTTCTCTCCTGCGGACACTGTTTTGCATGTAAGACAGGCATTCCCCATGTATGCCAGACCTTAAAGCTGATCGGCATTGATGTTGACGGGGGTATTGCGGAGTACGTGACCTGTGACGAGAATGTATTGTTTAAGATCGATGATGAAGTTTCCGACAAGGCAGCTGCAGTGATCGAGCCTCTGGCAGTGATCGTCCGCACCATGCACCAGGCGCGTTTCCAGACCAGGGATACAACAGCCATCATCGGAGCAGGCCCCATCGGCATTCTGACAGGTATCGTGTTAAAGCACGCAGGCGCTTCCAGGATCATTATCTCCGATGTGGATGAGGCAAGGCTGGCCATGTGCAGGGAATTTGGTTTTGAGACAGTGAATGTAAAGAACGAGAGCATGGTCGATTATGTGAATAAGGCCACAGACCATGTGGGTGTGGATGTGGTGTTCGAGTGCAGCGGTTCCGAACCATCAGCCCTGGAGGTCACAAAGCTCTGCCGCATTGGCGGCATGATCTGTCTCACCGGTGTACATAAGGTTCCCCATGCAGTTAATCTGCAGGATGTGAACTTCAAGGAGCAGACCCTGGTGGGAAGCCGTGTTTACACACTGCGTGAGTTCGGCCAGGCCGTGGAGTACGCAAAGGAGATCGCTCCTGAGCTGGAGAAGATCGTTACACACATAGTTCCGCTGGCAGAGTCTGAGAAGGTATTTGATCTGATCAAAGATCCTTCAGAGATGACAGTGAAGGTTTTGGTTGACTGCAGATAAGGATTCATAACTAGGAGGAAAGACCATGAAGATCATTGTAACCGATTGTGATCACGACAATATGATCCAGGAGGAGGAAGTGTTCGGCAAAGCCGGAATGACCTATACTCATCTTGCGTGTAAGACAGAGGATGACCTGATCGAACAGGCCAAGGGCGGGGAGATCATGATGACCCAGTATGGTCCCTTCAGCCGCCGGGTGATGGAGGCCTTAAGGCCGGAACTGAAGCTGATCCTCAGATACGGTGTCGGAGTGAATACCATTGACCTGGAGGCGGCGACCCAGCTGGGTGTGCAGGTATGTAATGTGCCTGACTACGGCATGAACGAAGTGGCCGACCAGGCCATGGGTATGATGCTGGGCCTGGCGCGCAAGATCTGCGAGATGAATGACTGCACCAAGCACAAGACCTGGAATTATACGGAGGCTATTCCGGTGCACAGGATCCCCGGGTCTACCGTGGGGATTGTGGGCTTTGGAAGGATCGGCCGCACCTTTGCAAAGAGGATGATGGGCTTTGACTGCAGGCGGATCGCATGTGATCCCGTATACGAGGAGGGAAGCGTCCATGAGGGAGTGGAGATCGTGACACTGGATACCCTGCTTAAGGAATCGGACATGATCTCCGTTCACTGCCCCCTGCTTCCTGAGACCATGAACATGATCAACATGGAGGCGTTTAAGAAAATGAAGCCCACGGCATACCTGGTCAACACAGCCAGGGGAGGGATCGTCAACGAGGGGGACCTGTTGACCGCCCTTCAGGAAAAGATGATCGCAGGGGCTGCCCTGGACGTGGTTTCAGAGGAACCCATGGAAGTGGGAGCCGCCCTGTTTGAGTTTGATAATTTCCTGTGCAGTCCTCACATGGCATGGTATTCCCAGGAATCAGCCCTGGAATTAAAGCGCAAGATCGCAGAGGAAGCAGTTCGCTTTGCAAAGGGAGAGCCTGTGATGTATCCGGTGAATCATCTGTAGCAGGCCGCGGTACACCAGACCGCAATGCTGCAGTCTGCAATGCAGCAGGCCGCGGTACACCGGTCCATAGTATAATAAAACAAAACCAAATGGCCCGTGCATGGGCCGCATCAAAAAGGGTGCCGCGCCAGCGGTGCCCTTTTTTAACGGAGCGTGTTTGAATTGCACCGGAATCGGAACTGTGTTATGATACTGAATGAATATCAAATACCGGGCCGCCCAGGCAGGGCCGGGACAGAATACGGAGCGGGACAGAATATGGCAAGGGAAACAATACAGTCCGTTGAGCGGACATTTCAGGTAATAGAGCTTTTGGCGGAAAAGGGTGCCATGGGGGTGCGGGAGATCGGCCATGAGACAGGCCTTCATTCCACTGTGGTGCACCGGGTGCTGGGTACCCTGGTGGATATGGGGTATGCAGACCAGGAAGCTGAGACCGGGAGATACCTTCTCACCTACAAAATGCTGGCAGTGGGCAACTGTATCCAGGAGCGCAACAGCGCGGTAAAGCTGGCCCATCCATATCTGGCCGCATTGTCGGAGGAGTGCAGGGAGACCGTACACTTTGTGGAGCGGGCGGGAACCAACATCAGGTACATTGATAAGATTACACCCACGGCCAACATGTTTGCCACCGGTTCCCATGTGGGCCTGGAATTTCCGCTGGCCGGAACAGCGGTGGGCAAGGCCATACTGGCGGAACTGTCTGAGGAGGAAGTAAAGGCAGTATGGCAGGACAGCCATATTGTGCAGTACACGGCCCATACCATCTGCGACCTGGACCGGCTTCTGAGCGAACTTAAGGATACCAGGAAAACAGGGTTTGCCTATGACAGGGAAGAGCGGGAAGCAGGACTGTTCTGCGTGGGCGTCAGTGTGCCGGACTACAGGGGGATGTACAATTATGGGATCAGCATCTCCGCTCCCCTCGCCAGGATGCAGGACGAGCGTCTGGAGGAAGTAAAGCAAAAGCTTTGGGATACAAGGGAAAGAATCACCAGTATCATAGGCGCCAGAAGAAAGGGATGAGCATTAAAAGGGGAAAGAGGATGGGGCGGCTGAAACATAGATCAAAAATAGAAGTATAGGAGTCAGGAAAGATGAAATCACTTGTAATCGCGGAAAAACCATCCGTTGCCCGGGATATTGCCCGGGTATTGAAATGCGGTAAGAACCAGAACGGAGCTATTGAGGGGGACCGCTATATCGTCACATGGGGACTGGGCCATCTGGTCACCCTGGCGGATCCGGAGGATTATGACAAAAAATATAAGGAGTGGAAGATGGAGGACCTGCCCATGCTTCCGGATGTGTTTAAGCTGGAGGTGATCGGGCAGACCGCCAAGCAGTACCATGCGGTGAAAACCCAGATCCACAGAAAGGATGTGGGGCTCATCATCATTGCCACAGACGCAGGGAGGGAGGGGGAACTGGTTGCCCGGCTGATCCTGAAAAAAGCGGGCAGCAATAAGCCCATAAAGCGGCTGTGGATCTCATCTGTCACGGACAAGGCCATCAGGGAGGGATTCGCCAACCTGAAGGACGGAAAGGAGTATGACAGCCTCTATGATGCGGCCATGTGCAGGGCCGAGGCGGACTGGATGGTGGGGATCAACGCCACCAGGGCATTGACCTGCAAGTACAACGCCCAGCTTTCCTGCGGGCGTGTCCAGACCCCTACCCTGGCCATGATCGCAAAGCGGGAGGCGGATATCCGCAGCTTTGTGCCCAAACCCTTCTACGGCCTGCAGGCAAAGGGGGATGGGCTGACCCTCACATGGCAGAACCAGGCATCGGGAAGCTTCTGTACCTTTGACAGGGACCTGGCCCAAAACATTTTGGAGAACCTGAAAGGGGAGACGGGAGTGGTGTCCCAGGTGAAGCGAACCCCGAAAAAGACATTTGCCCCCCTGCTCTACGACCTGACGGAGCTTCAGCGGGATGCCAACAGACGGTTCGATTATTCCGCCAAGGAGACATTAAATATCATGCAGCGCCTGTATGAGAACCATAAGGTGCTGACTTATCCCAGAACGGATTCCAGGTACCTGAGCAGCGATATCATCCCCACGCTGAAGGAGCGGCTTAAGGCCTGCGCCGTAGGACCATACCGCGCCCTTGCAGGCAGGCTTGCCATGCAGGCTTTGCCGGCCAAGCCCTTTTTTGTGGACAACTCAAAGGTATCTGACCACCATGCCATCATTCCCACGGAACAGTTTGTACAGCTGGACCACATGACCATTGATGAGCGCCGTATTTATGATCTGGTGGTGCGCAGGTTCCTGGCAGTGATGTATCCGCCCTTTGAGTATGAGCAGACCAGTGTGAGTGTGCAGATTGGCGGGGAGAGTTTTATTGCCAGGGGTAAGATTGTGAAGGAGCAGGGCTGGAAGGCGGCCTATGACAATGGGGCCGAGGGGGAGTCCCAGGATGATGAGGAGACGGCGGAAGGGGTGCCGGTAAAGGAACAGCAGCTTCCCGACCTGAAAAAGGGGGACAGGGTCGCGGTCCTTTCCCTGTCCATGACAGAGGGAAAGACAAAACCTCCGGCACCGTTTAACGAGGCCACTCTGCTCTCGGCAATGGAGAATCCGGTGGCCTACATGGAGTCCAGGGACAAGGCCATGGCAAAGACACTGGGGGAGACTGGGGGATTGGGAACCGTTGCCACCAGGGCGGATATTATTGAAAAATTGTTTTCCAGTTTTCTCCTTGAAAAGAGGGGAAAGGACATTTATCTCACATCCAAGGCCAAGCAGCTGCTGGAGTTGGTGCCCGAGGATCTGAAAAAGCCGGAGCTTACCGCCGACTGGGAGATGAAGCTGTCAAGGATTGCCAAAGGGAATCTGAAGCGCGGGGCCTTTATGTCTGATATCCGTGTCTATTCCCAGGCGCTGATCGGTCAGATCAGGGCAGGGGAGGGCAGCTTCCGCCACGATAATCTGACCAACACAAAATGTCCGGTGTGCGGAAAGCGGATGCTGGCCGTGAAAGGAAAGAACAGTGAGATGCTGGTGTGCCAGGACCGGGAGTGCGGCCACAGGGAAACAATCTCCCGCACCTCCAATGCACGCTGCCCGGTATGCCATAAGAAGATGGAATTAAGAGGCAAGGGGGAGGGACAGATTTTTGTGTGCAGATGCGGGCACAAGGAAAAGCTTTCCGCCTTCCAGGACAGGAGAAAAAAGGAAGGGGCAGGTGTGTCCAAACGGGATGTGGCAAACTATTTGAACCAGCAGAATAAAGAGGCCAAAGAACCGGTTAATAATGCATTTGCCCAGGCATTGTCAGGGATCAAGCTGGATTAGAAACTGAAAAAATTTCTTGACAATTCAGTTAGCAGATGCTAATCTATATATGCAGTTAGGAGAACCTAATTTCTCCTGCTGCATATTTTAGCATATATGTTCGTTTATATGGTTAGCTTCAGGTACGCCCCGGCGTATGTGTGCCCGGCGCACGTCATGCTTAGCATGACATACTGCATACGCGCGCCTTAAGCAGTCTGCCGGAGGTAGGGATGAACTTACTGAGCAAAGGAGTGATCATGATGCCTTTAACAATGGCCAGTGTTGGCGAGGTCGTATCGATCATACGGATTGGCGGCAAAGAGGAAGTAAAGCGTCATCTGGAGTCCATGGGATTTGTACCCGGTACCCACATTACAGTGATATCTGTAAACAACGGCAATGTGATCGTGGGAATCAAGGAATCCCGGGTTGCGATCAGTAAGGAGATGGCCAATAAGATCATGGTTTAGATCCGCGCGGTACATATGAAAGAACATTTTTTATTACATATGAGTTAGTTGAAACTAATACATAGTCCGAAGGAGAGTATGGAAATGTCGATAAAGATAGCGCTGGCCGGCAACCCCAACTGCGGAAAGACCACACTGTTTAACGCCTTGACGGGTTCCAACCAGTTTGTGGGAAACTGGCCCGGAGTTACGGTGGAGAAAAAGGAGGGAAGGTTAAAGGGAAACAAAGATGTGACCATTGTAGACCTTCCGGGAATCTATTCCCTGTCACCCTACACCCTGGAGGAAGTGGTGGCACGGAATTACCTGATCAATGAACGGCCGGACGCCATACTGAACATTGTGGACGGGACCAACCTGGAGCGAAACCTGTACCTTTCCACCCAGCTGATCGAGCTGGGGATCGGAATGGTCATAGCTGTGAATATGATGGATATCCTGGAAAAGAAGGGCGATACCATTGATGTGAAAGCCCTGGAACGGAACCTGGGATGTCCGGTTGTGGAGATTTCAGCCCTGAAAGGCGCAGGTGTGTCCAGGGCCGCGGCAAAGGTAGTGGAGATTGCCAAGTCAGGGGAACCTGAACCGGAGGAAGTATTTTCAGGTGCAGGAATCCCCTTTATGCCGGTCCGCCGCTTCAGCGAGGATATGGAAGCCGTGCTGGAGGAGATTGAGCGTTACCTGGATGATGAGATTCCGGAAAACCAGAAACGTTTCTATGCGGTGAAGCTGTTTGAGAGGGATGAGAAGATCGCTGTCCAGATGCACCGGGTACCCAATGTGGAGGCCATTATCAAACGGGCTGAGGACGCCATGGATGATGATGCACAGAGTATCATGACCAATGAGCGCTATACGTATATCGCGTCCATGATCGGACAATGTCACAGTACAAAAAGAGGACGGGAACTAAGTGTTTCCGACCGGATCGACCACATTGTGACCAACCGCTGGCTGGCTCTTCCCATCTTTGCTGCGGTGATGTGGCTTGTCTACTACGTGTCGGTTACCACGGTTGGAACCTGGGCCACGGACTGGGCCAATGACGGGGTGTTTGGAGAAGGATTCGCGCTGTTTGGTCTGGAAGTGCCCGGCATACCGGTGGTGGTGGGGAATTTCCTGGAGACAGTGGGCTGCGCTCCCTGGCTTTCCAGCCTGATACTGGACGGGATTGTGGCAGGCGTTGGCGCTGTGCTGGGATTTGTGCCCCAGATGCTGGTGCTCTTTATCTTTTTGGCATTCCTGGAATCCTGCGGATACATGGCCAGGGTCGCCTTTATCATGGACCGTATTTTCCGGAAGTTCGGTCTTTCCGGTAAGTCCTTTATCCCCATGCTTATCGGCACGGGATGCGGTGTGCCGGGCATTATGGCAAGCCGCACCATTGAAAATGACAGGGACAGGAAGATGACCATCATGACCACCACGTTCATCCCGTGCGGCGCAAAGCTTCCCATCATCGCGCTGTTTGCAGGCGCATTGTTTGGCGGCGCTTCCTGGGTGGCGCCAAGCGCGTATTTTGTGGGGATTGCGGCCGTCATCTGTACCGGTATTATCCTGAAAAAGACAAGAATGTTCGCAGGGGACCCGGCCCCATTTGTCATGGAACTTCCGGCCTACCATCTGCCCACGGTTTCCAATGTGCTCAGAAGCATGTGGGAACGGGGGTGGTCCTTTATCAAAAAAGCCGGTACGGTTATTCTTTTATCCACCATGTTTATCTGGTTCACGTCCAGCTTCGGCATTGTGGAGGGACGGTTTGGGATGGCGGAGGACCTATCCCAGGGATTTCTGGCTAATATCGGAAGCGCCATTGCCTGGATTTTCACGCCTCTGGGATGGGGGAACTGGCAGGCGGCAGTGGCAGCCATCACAGGCCTTGTGGCAAAGGAAAATGTGGTGGGGACCCTGGGGATCCTTTACGGGTTTGCCGAGGTGTCCGAGGACGGGGCTGAGATATGGAGTACACTGGCCGGCAGCTTTACAACAGTGAGCGCCTACTCGTTCCTGGTGTTTAACCTTTTATGCGCTCCCTGCTTTGCGGCGATGGGAGCCATCAAACGAGAGATGAACAATCCAAAATGGACCTGGTTTGCAATTGGTTATCAAACCGGTCTGGCATATGTTTCATCCCTGTGTATCTACCAGCTGGGTACATTCATTACCACGGGTGACTTTGGGATCGGAACAGCGGCGGCACTGGCAATGCTGGTATTATTCATATATCTGCTGGTCCGTCCTCACAGGGAAAGCAAGATGTTAATTGTTAACGCAGGTGCAAATGCCTGACAGCCGGGACCGGACCCCGGGTATGTCCCGGGCATATGCTCCGGGGCCCGGAACCGGCAGAATTCAGAAGGAGGTAATTCTTATATGTGGCAGAAGGAACAGGTCATCCATGAACTTCAGAAAAGCGGCAGACGGGTAACGAAACAGCGGGAGATACTTCTGGAAATTATTCTGGATGGTACATGGAACTGCTGCAAGGAGATATACTATGAAGCGATCAAGAAGGACCCATCCATCGGACTGGCAACCGTGTACCGGATGGTAGGGACTCTGGAGGAGATCGGTGTGCTCACCAGGAGTTACCGCTACTGCCTTCCCGCAAGGGAACCGGAGAGCGGTCAGCTGGGAGCTTAGAAAAGGAATATGGCAGGAGGGACAATGGCCGGAAACGGGCTGTCCCTCTTTTTTATTTCATAAGAAATTCATCTGGGATCCCCGGTGATACCAAAAACGTTCTCCGGGGGTCGCACTGCGGCGGAAGGGAAGATGCCGCTGAAGCGGCCCGCCGCAGGCGGAGAATCCTGCGGGCAGAATTCTTTATTCTAAGGACCAGAGGGTTAGGGAGATTGAGCAGGAGGCGGCAGCCCTGGTCCTGGTACGGGAACTGTGCGGCGAAATCAGGGACCGGGAATGGAAGTTTGATACACTGGACCCGGGATTCCTGGATCTCAGGTTCAGGGAAATGAAGATGACAGGAGGTTCTTTTATGAAGAAAGACAGAATTGATAAATGGTGCAGGATCAGGGATCTGGCATTCCTGTTCTGTTTTGTGTGTATTGTATCCATGATCATGTTTCCCATCAACAGCATTTTGGGGTTACATGTGCCCAAGGGGATACTCACCGTATGGACGGCGGTCATAGGGATTTCACCCTTTCCGGCACTGATCCTGCGGGCCGTCACGGCCAGAAGAGCCAGATGGGATGTGCCGGATCTAAACCGGATCCTGCCAGACAGCGGAAGCATGTTAAAGGAGGTGGAGCGGGGTAAGGGGAAGGGGTATGAAACCGCAAAACAGTTTAACCAGGTGTGCCTGCTATCCCTCCTTGTGCTGCCCATAAACCGTATGCTGGGTATCACGCTGCCGGTATGGGTCATGGGAATCTGGACGGCGGTGGCGGCAGGATCCGCGGTCACACTGATGGTCATGAAAAACAGAGCCCCCCGGTGAACCGGGAAAAAGAATCGAAAAACCACAGTTGCGCCGGGATGGAAAAGAATGGTATACTTACAGCATACATGGCTGTACAGGTATCATCATACCGGTAAATTAAATGAAGCGAGAGGATTTTGTTATGGAGCGCAATGTCAGTCTGGAAGAGATATCAGACGGAAAACGATATGAGGGCAATGATCTGGTAAAAGCAGACTGCGGTGACTGTGAGGGATGTTCGGCCTGCTGCCAAGGCATGGGAAGTTCCATTCTTTTGGATCCCTATGACATAAAGCGTATGGAGGAAGGGCTGTGCATGGATTTTAACCAGTTGATGGCGGGCCATATTGAGCTGAATGTGGTGGATCATGTTATTCTCCCCAACCTGAAGATGACTGGAAGCGGGGAGAGGTGCAGTTTTCTGGACGGACATGGCAGGTGCAGCATCCATCCGTACCGTCCCGGCTTTTGCAGGCTGTTTCCACTGGGAAGGGTATACGAGGACCGTTCCTTCCGGTATTTTCTGCAGATCCACGAATGTCCCAGGGAGAACCGGACCAAGGTCAAGGTACGCAAGTGGGTGGATACACCGGACTTCAAGTCCTATGAACGGTTTGTGGCGGACTGGCATTATTTCCTCAAGGACCTGGGAGAGCGGCTGAAGGAAAGTGGAAACCAGGAAACTATAAAAGCCGTGAACATGTATGTGCTGAACCAGTTTTATGTCACGCCTTACAAGGCAGGGGAAGATTTTTATCCCCAGTTTTACCGGCGGCTGGAAGCAGCCGCAGCCATTGCAGCTGTTTGATGTTCAGCATTGGAACGCTGCTTCTGAGGGCCGCACCCTGTTGGGGCGGGCATGGATCAAAACAAGGAGGATGGATAAATGGATCTGGATATGATATTAAAAGAGAGAAGAAGTATACGCAAATTCAGGGAAGGGGCCGCGGTGGACCCGGCCCTGGTGAAGGAGATGCTGCAGGCCGCTGTCCAGGCACCGTCCTGGAAAAATTCTCAGACAGCCAGATATTATGTGGTCATGTCCAAAGAGATGTTAGGCAAGGTAAAGGCATCCTGCCTTCCGGAATTTAATCAGAAAAACTGCAAGGATGCCCCTGTGCTGATCGTCACTGCATTTGTAAAAAACCATTCCGGCCATGACAACCAGGGGAACCCGGTCAATGAAGTGGGCAATGGATGGGGCTGCTATGACCTGGGCCTCCACGACAGCCATCTGATACTGAAGGCAAAGGATCTGGGACTGGATACCCTGATCATGGGAATACGTGACGCGGATGCCCTGAGGGAGCTTCTGGACATAGGCCAGGACCAGGAGGTGGTGTCTGTCATTGCCGTGGGATACAGGGATATTGACCCGGCAGGGCCTGGCAGGAAGGGTCTGGACGAGACCGCACGCTTCTATTAAAGGATGGAGGATTGATTTATATGGACAGGATCAGGCGGGTATCCATTGTGGGAATGGGAGCCCTGGGTATTTTATACGGGGATTTTTTTGCAGGGACCCTGGGGCAGGAGCAGGTGACGTTCCTGGCTGACAGTGACAGGGTGAAGAATTATAAGGATCATCCGGTATACTGTAATGACAGGGAATGGAAGTTTCAGGTTCAGGACGGGGCGGTGCCGGATTCCAGGGGAGCGGCGCAGCTGATACTATTTGCCGTTAAGGCCACGGCATTGGAGGCAGCGGCCCGGGCTGTTAAAAACCAGGTGGGGAAGGATACGATCATACTGTCCGTGCTCAACGGCATCAGCAGCGAGGAAGTTATTGGCCACATCCTTGGGAGGGAGCATATGCTGTACTGCGTGGCCCAGGGCATGGATGCGGTGAAGCTGGGAAACCGGCTTACATACTCCCATATGGGAGAGATCTGCATCGGCATACCTGAGTCCGAGGCGGAAAAGGAGCCCCTTTTGAAAAAGGTCACAGACCTGTTTGATGAGACAGGGCTGCCCTACACAAGGGAAGCCGATATTCTGCGCCGTCTCTGGTGTAAATGGATGCTTAACGTGGGGGTGAACCAGGCTGTTATGGTGGCTGAGGGAACCTATGGGACCGTGCAGAAGCCGGGCAAAGAGCGGCATATGATGATGGATGCAATGGCAGAGGTAGTGGCCCTGGCGGAAAAGGAGAACATACAGGTGACAGGAGAGGATCTGCAAAGCTATGTGGACCTGGTGGATACCCTGAATCCGGAGGGAATGCCCTCCATGCGTCAGGATGGTCTGGCGCACAGGCGGTCCGAGGTGGAGTTTTTTGCAGGCACAGTGATCCGGAAAGCAGAAAAGCACGGACTGGATGTGCCGGTGAACCGGGAACTGTACCAAAGGATCACAGAGATGGAGAAGGCATATTAGGCTTCAGGAATGGTTTATATCATAAAAGGGACAGGAGCATGGGAAATGCCGCCGTATGGGCAGTGGTTCCCGGCCCCCTGTCCCTGATCATTTTGGGGTGATTGATTCCACCTATATGCATCCATCTGGGCGTTACAGTGGACGCATCTAAGAACATACAGCCCTGAACTTTGGCAACCTCCTCATACAGTGGGGAAAGGCTGCGGGATTTGGCCGGAGCCGTGAGGCCAAAGCTGGCATATGGGCAGTGGACCATGTCCTCGCCGATATAGACCGGTGAAACGATCAGGACCTGGGGGATCTTGTATCCCGGGCCGTAGTCCATATGCTGCATCATGCAGCAAAGGCGTTCCATCCCACGCCGTGGTGCGTGAGCCCATTCCCTCCTGGATGACATAGTATTCGGGACCTGACAGGACCTGCAGGCGTCCGGGCCACCGGGTATTCCAGGCATGGCGGCCTCCCTTGGGATTGGTGCCGAAGGTATTGGAATCCCCAAAACAGAGAAGATTGATCATGAACAATGCCTCCTTATTTTTTGCTGATTCCTATGATATTACAAGTGATAGTAAAATGCAGGGATTTATGATAAAATATACAAAATATCAACTCCCGGAGTCTCCCAGGCACCCATCTTTACGGCTGATTTCCCGCCAGCCGCACACAAATTTATTCAACGTACACACCGTGTACGCCTCATAAATTTATGCACAGCTGACAAAAAATCATCTCGCAAATCTGAGTACCAGGAGACTCCGAGAGTACACAAAACTGTAACAGGAGGAAACAATGAAAAATCTGCCTAAGGAGTTTTTTGGGAGGACGGCGCGGGCTATACTGTTTATCGGCCTTGTGGTTGTATTTTGTACCACTGTGTCAAGCGCAGGCATGTTCCTGGCATCCAGGTTCGGACTTACCCAGTCCAGGGAGCAGGTTCCCCTGACCGCTCTATCCATTGGACGGGACGGGGAGGTTAAACTGCCCCAGAGAGGGAAGATGGTAGAGGGAAATGGATGGAAGCTGAGAAATTCCAGGGACATATACACGCTGACACTGGATAATGCAGTGATCGAGGAAGCGGAGGAGGGGGAAGCACGGGCGGCTGTCTGCATTTCCGGGGATCTGATCATGGAACTGAGGGAAGGCAGCGGAAACTGGATACACTCTGAGGGGGTGGGGATATTGGCGGACTCCGGAACCCTGGTCATCCGGGGAAACGGCAGCCTGGAGATCAGCGCGGGACAGACCGGCATTGACGCAGCGGATCTGGAGCTGGCCGGAAAGGAGAGCGTGATCCGGGCTGAGGCTGAGGATGGGATCGGAATACGGGCCGCATCACTGGCTGTGGATGAAGGTCTGGGACAGCTGAAGGTCAGTGGAAATTCAGGGGCGGTGATCACGGCAAAGCCGGAACCGGCGTCTCCGGATCTCCGGATCCATAAGGATGTGCAGATCACCCCTCAGTCCACAGGAATCAGGGAGTTTAAGAGCACTTTTATAGGCGGCAAAAGCGGCAAAGATGGTAAGGATGGCAGAGATGTCAGGGATGGAGCCGGTGAGAAGGAAGCTGAAGGGGAAAAGATCCGCTATAATGTGAAGACCTTTTCCTCGGAAGCCTCGGTGGCCTATGATGAGGGGACAGGCTGCTTTGCGGGGGCAAAAAAGGAGATCACCCTTACGGGAAAATAATAAAAATAAAAGTAAATGCAAGAAAGGAACATGAGATCATGAATATGACCGTATTATGCTATAAGAAATGCAGTACATGCCAGAAGGCGTTAAAATGGCTGGATGCCAACGGGATCCAATACCAGGAGCGCCCCATCAAGGAAGAGCATCCAAGTGAGGCTGAGCTGAAAGCATGGTATGAGAAGAGCGGGCTGCCACTGAAGAAGTTCTTTAATACAAGCGGCAATCTTTATAAGGAAATGGCGCTTAAGGACAAACTTCCCCAGATGAGCGAGGAAGAGCAGCTGGCACTTCTGGCAACCGATGGAATGCTGGTCAAACGCCCTCTGGTGGTGGCGGATGATTTTGTACTCACCGGGTTTAAGGAAGGCGAGTGGAAGGAAAAGATGATGTAGGGACCAAAAACGGGCCGTCAAAGGAAGAGAAGATCCTTCCTCTGGCGGCTCTTTTTTGGAGAGTGTTTATTGTAATCAGTTTGAATGCGGAAATATCTGGGAAATCTGCGCCTGAGGCGCAAAGGTAATACTATTGGGCCGCCACCAGGTCATCCAGGGAACCGAAGCGGTAACCCATTTTCTCCCATTTGGTCAGAAGTTCATCCAGGATCTGGGCGTTGGTCTTGGAAGTACTGTGCAAAAGGACAACAGCGCCGGGGTGAATGCGTCCTAACAGCTTTTTAAATGCTTCCTCCTTGGAGGGCTGCTTATCTTCATACCAGTCAACATAGGCAAGACTCCAGAAAAATGTCCTGTATCCCATGTCGTTTGCCATTTTCAGGTTGCTCTCACTGTACTTGCCCTGGGGCGGGCGGTAGTATTTTTTCATGGGCTGGCCTGTGGTCTGCTGGAACAGGGTTTCCAGGTCATTTAACTCTTTTTCAAAGCTCTCCTTGGTGGAGATCTTAGACATATCCGGGTGGTGGAAGGTGTGGTTTCCCACGGTGTGGCCTTCCGCTACCATGCGCTTTACCAGATCCGGGCTGGTTTCCAAATAGTTGCCCACCAGGAAAAAGGTGGCGGGTACATTGTGCTTTTTTAACGCATCCAGGATCGTGGCAGTGTTGCCGTTTTCATAACCCGCATCAAAGGTGAGGTAGATCACCTTATCCTGGGTATTCTGGCAATAGTATGAATTAAACTGCTTCAGGTAATCTGCAGTGGCATTTCCCACAGGCGTCTGGCCCTCAACCGGAAAGCTTAAGCCCCAGTTCCCATCGGCCGATGCCGCCTCCGCCTCCGGGGTATTGGCATAGTTTGCGGTCTGGAGCCCCCTGTTGTACTCCACCACCTGGGCGGTGAGACGTCCGGCGCAGAATGCCAGGACAAATAGCAGGGTGGTCCGCAGCAGTTTTTTCATAGGGAGTCTTCTGAGTTTGTTTTTCATTCTGATCGGTTTCCATTTCAGAAGTGTTTAGTTAAGTATATCGGAATAGGGGATGTATCATTCCTGGAAAGGGAAATTAATATTTGGAAACCGTTACCCTCAGTGGGCAAGGGCGTGTGTGCCCTTGTCCACTGAGGGGATGATCCGTTTGTACATGATGCTGCGGGGAAGGGAGCCGTACTTCTGCGTGGTGGTTACAACCTTATAGCCCAGGTTCAGGAAATTGTTAAGACTGTAGGTGTTGTCCGGGTGAACAGTCCCCATGAGATGGCAGAAGGAGGTGGCGGACAGGTAAGTCTCGCCGTGGGCCATCAGGCCATACTGAAGGCGGCGGCCCCGAAACCGGGGCAGCACGGCCAGGGAATCCATGTAAGCCACGTTCAGGAGTTCCTTTTCATCCAGGTCCATATAGTGCCCCAGGCTGGTATCCGTAAGACCGGGATAATGAATAATAAAAAATGCGCCCACCTGTCCGTCCTCCACTGCCTTAAAGACAATGCCCTTGGCGGGATCCTCTATGTGTTCCCTCACATACTCTTCGGTATCAATGCAATACCAATCCTTGTGTTCCAGAAGGGAATAGGCAAGGTTCATGATGCGAAAAATCTCCCCTGTATCCTCCGGTCCTGCTTTTAAAAATTCCACTGTGCGTACCTCCCTGGCGTTGATTATAATAAAAATATAGTATCATGCCACGCTGGATTTGTCATCTCAGCAGGGGAAGATTGCCGGTCAGTTTGTTTACCAGTTTCTTGCTTCCGCAGATTCCAATACCCAGATACTGGAATTCCTTTTCCTCTGCAAGGGAAGCCTTGCGGATAAATTCGTCATAGGTCTTACAGCTCTGGGCCACATCGGAAAAATCCACCACCATTAAATCAGAAAAATCCGGTTCATAAAGCTGCTCCCGGATCGTGCGGATCCGGTCCCTGTCCGCTTTCAGGATAGGTACGGGAAATTCAATGATCCCAAGATGTTCGTACCCGCTTTTATCCAGGACATCAGGTCCCACTGTTTCCGGCATATATTTTCCCAATGTAATGCCCATGATCCCCGCTGTATTTGCAATGATGCCAAGGGGAAGGTCCTGATCCATTACCATAACGCATTTTCTGTTCTGCATGTCCATGTGTGATTGCTCCTTTTTACTTTCAATAATAATGGTTTGTAATACGTAATGCTTCAAGGCATATGTTACCATGGGAACGAAAATGTTTCTTGCAGGATATGACACCTGGATGAGCGGCGAGATTTCTAGTAAGGCTCTTTCGTAGGGTTCTTTAGTAGGGTTCCAAGTAACTGGTCGACTTATTGATCGTCAGCCGGGCCTGAAGGATCTGACGCTTTTTTTCAGAACTGTCGGGAGCATCGATCCGCTGGAGAAGAATCTGAGATGCCGCCAGGCCCAGCTCATGGCAAGGCTGATAGATGGCGGTAATGCCGGGGGAGATGAGCTTGCACCATTCCCAATAAGAATCAACGACACATAATCCCATATCCTGGGGCATGTTGATGGATTGGGCGCGCAGTTCATAGAGGGTCTTCCATATCAGCCGGGAACCGCCTCCTATAAAGATTCCTTTCCGGTTACCCGGATCAGAATGAATGTCATATAGGATCTGACTCAGATCATCTAAATGTTGTTCATCAATGATATGCAGATACGTTTGCGGATCATCATGGAGGCGCCTGTTTACAAAGGCGGCAAAGGCATCCAAGCGGTCGCGTTTGGAATCCAACTCCGTATAGGGGGTGGAGAAAAAATGTATTGTTTGATACCCGCTCATCCACATGTGTTCCAACGCATCATTGACAATACTGCGCTGATCAATATAGACAGAGTCATACTCCCAGGAATCGCTGCAGCGGTCCATGAGCACAATGGGGGTTCCCTGCTGGCAGAGCTTATGAGCCAGTCCAAAATTGTCAGAAGAACATGCTCTCCATATGATGCCATCGACTTGCTGTGACCAGCAGGCCTGGAGGTATTTACGTTCAGTCTGCGGATCATTGTAGGTGTTGTATAAAACGGTCGTGCAGTCGGCGCGCCGGCATTCGTCATAGATTCCCTGCAGGTAGACCGAGATATCTGCACCATTGAGATGAGAAAAAATGATGGCAATGGTCTTGCTTTTTTTATTTTTTAGATTGCGGGCATGATAACTAGGCTGGTAATCTGTCTCCTGAATGGCAGCCTCAATACGCAGACGGGTGGATTCTGACATGGTTTTATAATTCCCGTTCAGATAATGGGAGATGGTTGCTTTGGAGACACCCACCAGCTTTGAAAGTTCTGTAATCGTTATTTTTTTATTTATCATTTTTAATCCTGCCTTAACTTTAACTTCAATCGAAACAAGTGAACTGATTCACTGACCAACAGATCGCATTTCATTCAGTATATCGTTTAAAGCTGTAAACCGCAATGGGTATACGAAAAAACATAAAAATCAGTTGACATATGAAAATGGCCAGTGTATAGTCATGATAGTGAACCGGTTAACTAATCGAAAAATGATAAATTTAGCGATAAAATAAAGAAATGGTGGATTTATAAGATGGTTATTCGGTTTATGTACGGCCGGAGTGTGGCCGCCTATTAGTAGAGTATACTCTTGGAGACTCCGGGAGTACACTGGATGTGGAGGAGGAGATTAGGATGAAAGGCGAAAATAAACATCCAATCCAGATTAGGGCAAAAGAGATGTCTAGGAGAGAGAACTCTTTTGCATCAGAAGAGATTTACGGCAGCGGGGGATTTTCCTACAGGTTCCTATGGGACTGGGCAAAGCTGCCGCCTGAGATCAAAGGCTTTGAAATCTGCGGAGTCTGCTGTGATAAGGACGGATATGTGTACATAGCAACCCGGGCGCCGGGCTATCCGGTCGCTGTTTTTTCTCCTGGAGGAGAGTGGGTCAGATACATCGGACAGGAGGTGGAGACAGGTTCCCCCCATGGTATTTATATTGATGAGGAATTTCACATCTGGCTGACAGACCGCGACCGCCATGTGGCATATGAATGGGATCAGGACGGAAGGCTTTTGAGGATGCTGGGCAAATATGGGTGTCCTTCTGATACAGGGGTCAATGATACGGTAAGAGATACCAGACTTATCTTTTATACAGAAAAAAGACTTGGTGAACCGTTTAACCAACCTACAAGGATCGTCAGGGCGCCTAATGGAGATCTGTATGCATCGGACGGATATGCCAATACGGCGGTCCACCACTTTTCGCAGGAGGGAAAGCTTCTGAACTCCTGGGGAGGATTGGGAACGGAACCGGGAAAGTTTGGCATTGTGCACAGCGTTTGGGCCGACCGTCTTGGCAGAGTATGGATTGCGGACAGAGAATTTGACCGTGTACAGGTATTTGACGGAGAGGGACATCTGATCAAGGTCATTGACAACCTTCTGTATCCCACAGATGTCACGGCGGATGACCACTATATTTATATAGCGGAGCGGGAAGGGCGCATTTCCATTTATAATTATGACCTGCAATTAACTGCACAGATCGGATATTGGCTGAGTTCGATCATTCCGCACAGCATGGCAGTGGACCACAATGGAAATTTATTTTTAGGACAGCTTTGGGGTAATTATAATCTGGTCAAGCTGGAGAGGCAATAGGGGGCTAAAAGGATGGTTAAGCATTTGCATATGTTTAAGGATGTGCGTTCAAAGGCGGAGCACGGTAATCAGATTAACTGTGAGTGTGTTCTGCAGTGCGGTCAGTTCCGCTACCGCTATTATTGGGACTGGGCAAAATTTCCAATGGAACTGCAGGGGTGTACGGTAGCGGGCGTGGCCTGCGATTCTCATAATAATGTATACGCGGCCGTGCGTGCACCGGGATGCCCGGGCATTGCTAAATTTGCTCCGGACGGAACGTTCCTGGGATATTATGGGAAAGGGATTCAAAAAGGAAGGCCGCATGGGATCTATATTGATAAAGAAGACCATATCTGGCTTACAGATGATACTTGTCATGTGGTATATAAATTTGATCAGGAAGACCAGGTCATGCTCACTTTGGGAATGTGGGGACTGGGTTCAGATACCGGTGTAGACACCACCATAGACAGTCATCTGCGGTATCTGACGATCCGGCGCATGGCCGGGCCGTTTAATATGCCCACCGGCATTACAGAAGGGGCCGAGGGAGACATATACATATCAGACGGATATGGGAACGCCGCGGTCCACAGATTTGATCATCAGGGGGAGCTGATCAGTTCCTGGGGTGGTCCTGGAAATGGAGAGGGAGAGTTTAACATCCCCCATGGGGTGTGTGCAGACCGCATGGGACGGGTCTGGACCGCAGACCGGGACAATGACCGCGTGCAGATATTTGACCCCAAGGGAGAACTGCTCCATATCATAGACGGTCTGCTGTATCCGGCAGGCCTATGGAACGATGGAACATATACGTATATAGCGGAGATGGATGGCCGCATTTCTGTTTACGATATGGGAGTTCAGCTGAGCGCACAGCTTGGCTATTGTGCGTCCATATTCAAGGCGCACAGCATAGGCGGGGATGGCGATGGAAATCTGTATCTGGGCCAATTTTCCAGTTACCGGCTGCCGAAGCTGGAACGCATACAATAAGGTTTACTCAAAAATTCTAGGAGGTAATTTATTATGTCAGTGGGAAATCGTGTTTATTTGAAGAGAGATCTTCCGTCCAAGGAGCTGATCCAGGCATTCCGTAAAATTCCGGCAGCTGTGATCGGGGACTGTATGGGCCGTAACTGTGCACTGCACTGCTCGATCCGCCTCATGTCCAAACCTGTTAAAAACATGTGCGGACCTGCGTTGACTGTTCAGAGCCGGGGAGGGGATAACCTGTTTTTCCATAAAGCCTTGGATATGGCGCAAGAAGGGGATGTCATTGTAATGGCTACCAGTTTTTGTGACACAAATTCCGTTGCAGGTGAAAATATTGCGGCAAACGCCACCTTTAAAAAGCTGGGAGGCCTGGTCTTTGATGCGCCTATCCGCGATATCAAGGGGATTTCTAAAATGGAACTTCCTGTATATGCAACCGGCACGACACCGGGAGGACCGCATAAAAGTGCGCCGGGAGAGATCAATGTCCCCATTTCCTGCGGCAGCTGCTTTATCTATCCGGGGGATATCATTGTTGGAGATATGGACGGCGTAGTGGTCGTTCCGTTAGGAGATGCAGAGGCAGTACTGGAAGCGGCGCAGAAGTATTATGTGGCGGATATGCATTCCCAGGAAGAAGCGGCAGCAGGTTCCTGGAACCGTGAGTGGATCGACAGGGATCTGAAAGCCGCAGGTGTGGAGATCATAGACGGTTGCTGCCGCAGATAAGCGTCTTTTTATCTGCAAAGAGACGGCAGCGTGGTTTCATGCTTAAGATCTGGATCAGGTCTGGATCAGCGGATATCTTTTGACATATGCCGGTGATGAGTAGTATGATAGTACATATTGGAATCGGGGGCAAGTATATGAAGCGGCATTGGCAGGGCTCTATTAAATTTAAGCTGGCAATGATACTGATGGGGATTTTGATCCCGTTGGTGGCGTATTTGATATTCTATAACTTTTTTATGATCCGGGCCATGAATGAAAAGATCACGGATTCCAACAGGGAGACCTTGCAGCTATACTGTATGAATATAGAAGACGATCTGTCCGTCATTGAAAAGAGGATGCTGAATCTGGTCACCGGCAATGTGGATTTTGCTTCCCTGCGGTATCAGGTGGATGATCTCAAAGCGTATCTTTCCGCTTATGAGGTCATGCAGCAGTATAATGGGTGGTTCTCGGAACATTCCTCCATTGGAGCCCTGTATCTTGTCAGTAAGGATAATCATATATACCGGGCTGCGTATCATCAGGATGGATATGGGTTAGAGACAAAGGAACAGATCAAACAGTGGATCACGGAAGTTACAGATAATGGCCGGTATGACCCAGACTGGTTTACGGAGCGCTTTGATGAGGAAGAGTTTCTGTGCCGGATATTTCGGGCAGGCGGAGCGTATACGATCTGCATGATCGATCTGGATAACATAAAATTGCAGAAAAGCGGTAATGCCTATATTGAAAACGGACAGATTGTCTTTTATAAGGACGGTATGCCCATGACACAGAGAGATATGGTGGCCAGGGAACGGATCGCATTGGGTAAGGACAGAGATGAGAGATCTTATATTGCAGGTGAAAAGAACAGGTATCTGGTTGTGGAGTCCCAACTGGAAAAAACCGATCTGATCGCGGCACTGCTGATCCCATATAACGGGATGCTCTACACCTTAAACAGAACCCAGATCCTGCTCTTTTTCCTGGCGCTTTCAACCGCACTGCTGATCCCGCTGGCCTATTATCTCCTTCACCGCACCTTTATACGCCCCATGTCCGTACTCCTGGAAACGATCCACAAAATTTCCCATGGAAATATGGAAGCGAAGATAGACGAAGACTACCATAATGCGGAATTTAACTATGTGGCGGAGTCTTTTAATGATATGATGGATCAGATCCATATGTGGAAGACCAGCTATTATGAAAAAGAACTTGCAGAGCGTCAGATCCATCTGCAGTATCTCCAGCGTCAGATAAGGCCTCACTTTTATCTCAACTGTCTGAAAAACTTATATGGGATGGTACAGGAAAAGAAATATAAGGAGACCCAGGAAACGATTCTGGAGCTTTCCAAATATCTGCGGTCCATGATGCAGGATCAGGTCTCCAATATCCCGCTGGGCAAGGAGATGGAGCACGTGCGGAGCTTTTTGGCAATCTATCAGCTCAGTTCCGCATACAGCATCGGGTATCAGGAAAATATTGCACCGGAACATCGCTGCTGTCTGATTCCACCCATCAGCATCCTCACCTTTGTGGAAAATTCCATCAAATACGGGATCAGGGATGATAGAAATCTACTGATCTCAATACGCACAAAGGTGCTGGCATTTGAAGAAAAACAGATCCTGAATATTGTGATCGCAGATAATGGCCATGGGTTTTCAAAGGACCTGATGGACAGGATCAATTCTTTTTGTGACTACGAGCCCAATGAAGGGCATATTGGCATTTATAACGTTATTCAGAGACTGCATTATCTGTATGAAGATGAAGCGGGACTGGTTGTCTCAGGAAAAGACGGCGCGGTCATCGAATTATTTATACCCGTATGCGTGCGGAAAGAGGGGGAAGAACATGACGCTGATGATATTAGATGACCAGACCAATGTGGTCAGGGGGATCATGTCAGGTGTTGACTGGGAAAAACTGGGGTTTGAAAAGGTGATACCAACCTATCATGTGGCAGAGGCGAGAGCGATCATGGAAATACAACCGGTGGATGTGCTGCTGTGCGACATTGAGATGCCGGTTGAAAACGGCCTGTCCTTTTTGCATTGGATACGGAGTAAAAATTTGCAGACAGAGTGTATATTTTTGACGGCGCATGCAGAGTTCCAATACGCACAGGAGGCAGTGCGCCTGGATAGCTGTGACTATATTATCCAGCCTGCGCCTTATGAAGAGATACAGAGCGCCGTGGAGCGGGCCATTATAAAGATAAAAGAGCGGCATGAAGAGAGGGGACACAGCGATATCGGGCGTGCGGTGAGCAAGTCCAAGAGCGCCATAGAAGGCGGGATGCTCAGGGATTTTTTGCTGGGCTATGATACGAATAATTATCATGAATTTGAAAAGCTGGGAGTGGTCCCTTCCTTATCCAGGAGCGCATATCTGGCATTGATCAATATCGTGGATGCAGAGGATGATAAGCTGGATGAATTATATCTGGTGCAGTACGCCTTTGGCAACATCCTCACAGAACTGTTTGCCCCCTATGAACAGCAGATATATCTGGCTGTTTTAGATGAACGTAATATTGCGTTAGTTATCAGTCCGATGAAGGATTATCAGATCGATCAGGGCGGGGTGGAGCGATTGCTGACTATTTTTTGTAATGTAAGCAAACAATATTTCGGCCCGCGTTTGGCGTGTTATGTGAAGTTGTGCCAGAAGCTGGAATATGCCGGTTTGGCTGTAAAGGAACTTATGAACAGGAGAGAATATAATGTTTCCATGAAGGACGGCATCTTTTTTTCTGATGCAAATGAAAAAAAGGTCCGGCAGATCACGCATGTGACATACAGCAGTACTTTAAGGACGCTCTTTGATGATAAGCTATATGTATCCGTGATGGAAAGTACTGAAAAATATTTGGACGACCTGGCCGAGAAGGGGCAGCTGTCAAAACAAACATTGGAGGAATTTTACCAGGAATTTTTGATGGTATGCTATTCATTGAAAGAATGGGAGTCTGTACGAAAGAGCCTGAGCGATAGCCCGGGAGCGGAATTATTTCACCAGGCGGACCGGTCGATTATGGATATGAAGCAGTTTGTGAGATATATTGTGGGAAAGCTGAGCGAATGTGCGGATGGCGGGGGAAATGAAGTGGAGAAAGCGATTTCGTATATACATGATAATATAGAGCAGGAGTTAAAGGTCTCGGAATTGGCAGAATATGTACACTTAAGCCCCAATTACCTCAATAAGAAATTTAAGAATGAGACCGGAATTTCCATCAAAGAATATATCATCCAGGAAAAACTGAATTTGGCACATACTCTTCTCACGACCACAAATCTGCCGGTCAATATTGTATCCTCCAAGGTCGGCTACAGTAATTTTGCGTATTTTTCCAAGATTTATAAGCAGGTAAAGGGAAAAACACCGTCAGAGGAGAGACTGAAGGATTAAAAAGTAATAGGAATAGAGTGATTTGTGATAAAGGCAGCCGTTTGTTTGTATAGGACGGCTGCTTTTTGTTTGAAAAGTGATAGTAAGAAATTCATAAATTATAGAAAGATAAGAACTGATAATTTATAATAAAGTCACATTCAGATCTGATAAAAGGAAGGGAGAACAAAAAGGTATGCGAAAACTCAAACTATTTCTAGCGGTATGTTTGATGACAGCGGCATTGACAGCCTGCTCGGGAAATACATCATCACAGACAGACACATCATCTTCTGCAGGGGAAACAACAGAAGACACAGTCACGCTGAAGCTTGTATTTCAGGGAGATGCAGATTCAGCAGAGCTTAAAAAAGTGCAGGAGGCCATGAATGCCGTTACGGTCCCGGCCATCAACGCCAAGGTAGAACTGACCAGGATCAGCCACGGCACATTCAACGATCAGCTGAACCTGATCTTATCCTCCGGCGAGGAGGTAGACCTTGTAAACCTGCGTCAGTTAAACACCATAACATTGACTAGCAACGGAACGATCCGTCCTCTGACACAGCTGCTGCAGGAGTACGGCAAAGAGACCTACGAAGCGATCAGTGAGAGTGACTGGGAGTGCTGCTATATCGATGGGGAGATCATGGTAGTGCCGTCCAATAAGGACAAAGCGTTCCAGATGTGCATCCTGATGGATAAGGCAATCTGTGATGAACTGGATATCCCATATGGAACCAACGCAACGCTGGACGAGATCCACGACTATCTGGTACGTGTCAAGGAAGCATATCCGGATATGTATCCGTTGGTCACAGAAGCCGGCGGAAGTTTGCACAACCATCTTGGAAACGATGAGCTGGGTGATAACTTTGGCGTCATTGTTGACATTTACAATGATGACCTGGTTGTTGAAAACCTGTTTACATCTGACTTATTTATAAATCTCTGCCAGCAGATGTGGGATTGGGCCCAGGAGGGGCTGATCATGCCGGACGGTGCTTCCAATACGGATACGGCCAACAGCCTGATGGCAGCCGGAAAGGCATTTGCCCGCATTAATACCAGGAAACCCGGCTATGAGAATGAGCGCAGTGTGCAGATTGGAAAGGAAGTTGTTTCCTTAAGCTTTATGGAGCCCTTTACAATGACGGATGCGGTTTCCACTACATACGGATGGGCAATCCCGTATTCCTCCAAGCATCCTGAAAAAGCAATGCAGTTATTGAACATGCTCTATACCAATCCGGAATTAGCAAACATCATGTGCAACGGTGTGGAGAACGAGCACTGGGTTTATACAGATGAGAATAAAACAAATATCAAATATCCGGACGGAAAGACATCTGCAAACGTAGGTTACGGCCGTGTTACTTATGTACAGCCGAATCAGCAGATCACGATCCCGTGGGATGGCGATCCGGTTGATATCTGGGATCAGATGGATGAATTCAACCGCACGGCCCATGCTTCACCGGCAAAGGGCTTTGTATATGATAACAGCAATGTCCTGAATGAAGTGACTGCCTGTATGAATGTCAAGAATAAGTATTGGAATGGCCTGCTCTGCGGTTCCATGGATCCTTCTGTGGCGATCCCGGAGATGAATACAGAACTGGAGGCAAACGGTATTGACAGGATCATCGCAGAAAAACAACGTCAGTTAGACGAGTGGGCTGCGGGGCGTGATCAGTGATCATAGGGACAAGGTCAGGAGTGGCGGATCAAACGCTGCTCCTGCTATAGGAGAAAATATATGGAAGCAGGTGCAAAAACAAAAAGGGAAACAGCGGTGTTTTCGGACTTACGGAGAAAATATGGCCGGTATATGCCGCTTTACGTGATGATGCTCCCTGGAATACTGTATCTGGTCATTAATAATTATCTTCCAATGGCAGGTATCACCTTGGCGTTTAAACAGGTGGATTATCGGGTAGGGATCCTTAAAAGCCCGTGGGTAGGATTTTCTAACTTTGAATTCCTCTTTCGTTCCACAGATGCCTTTGTCATTACCAGAAATACCCTGTTATATAACGGAGTGTTCCTGCTGTTAGGACCAGTTTTAGGCATTACAGTGGCCATTGTTTTAAGTGAGATCAGATCGAAAATGGCTAAGAAAGCATATCAGACCATTGTTCTTATCCCCTATTTGATCTCAATCGTTGTAGTCAGCTACCTGGTGTATGCGTTTTTGGCTACAGACGCGGGATTTATCAATAACAGCATTTTGAAACCCCTTGGCATAGAAGGCGTCCGATGGTATTCGACAAAAAAATATTGGCCGTTTATCCTTGTTATCGTTCATTTTTGGCAGGATATCGGGTACAGCACCATTATTTATTATTCCACGGTAGTTGGTCTGGATCCCACTCTGTATGAGGCGGCCGCCATAGACGGTGCGGGAAGATGGAAGCAGATCCTTTGTGTTACACTGCCGGGATTAAAATCTACGATCATTACTTTAACATTGCTCCGCGTGGGAAAGATATTCTATTCGGACTTTGGATTATTCTATCAAGTCCCTATGAATTCAGGACCGCTGTATGATGTCACGAATACCATTGATACATATGTATACCGGGGACTTATGCAGCTCTCTAATATTGGAATGTCTTCCGCTGCAGGATTCTATCAGTCGGTTGTTGGATTTTTGTTTGTGCTGACAGCGAATCTGATCGTTCGGAAGATCAGTAAAGAAGATGCCTTATTTTAGAAAAGAGGAATTGCGATATGGTAAAAAAAGACCGGGTATTCCAGACCGCTGCCAATGTGTTTATGATTCTGCTGTGTGCGTGCTGTGTACTTCCTTTTCTGTTATTGATCGTATCATCCTTAACAGATGAAAACACGCTGATACGAAATGGATACTCATTTTTTCCTGAAAAATGGAGCTTATATGCTTATAAATATATGTTTACACGATCCGGGTCCATTATCCGGGGATATGCCATCACTGTCGGCGTGACAGTCATAGGTACGGTATGTAATTTGATGCTGACCGTGCTGATGGCGTGGCCCTTATCCAGAAAGGATCTGCCGCACCGAAATAAACTGGGGTTCTTTGTTTATTTCACCATGCTGTTTAACGGAGGCGTGGTTCCCGCGTACATCATGTGGACACAGGTGTTCCATATAAAAAATACATATTTGGCATTGATATTGCCGAATCTTTTGATGAGTGCTTTTTATATTATGATGACGCGGACCTATTTTTCATCCAATATCCCGGATGCAGTTGTGGAAGCCGCCAGGATTGACGGCGCCGGAGAATTTCGCATTTTAACCCAGGTGGTACTGCCGATGTCCCGGCCGATCATGGCAACGCTGACGCTTTTGGTAGGACTGAAATATTGGAATGACTGGGTCAATGGACTGTATTATGTCACGAAGCCGGAATATTACAGTGTCCAGGTACTGCTGAACCGAATGCTGAAAGACGCGCAGGCAATGATGGAATTTTCCGCGGATCCGACAGCGGTTTTGCCGTCTACCAGCTATAAGATGGCCATAGCAGTGGCAGGCGCGCTTCCTGTCCTGGCAATCTATCCGTTTTTCCAGCGCTATTTTGTGAAAGGCATTGCGATCGGTGCAGTAAAAGGTTAATCGATAAATGGAATTTATAGGAGGAGAGAATATATGTCTGATCAGGTATTATCAAAGTTTACGCCGGATACACAGGAAGAGACGGATTACAGTAAGGCAAAGGTACTGAAATTTGGTATTATAGGCACGGGATGGATTGCAGAAGCTTATATTGAATCGATCCAGAAATGCCCGGATATTGAAATCACAGCAGCGGCAGAAGTGATTCCTGGAAAAGCGGAGAGATTCTTTGAGAAATTTGGTATGGAAGGCGTTCATTTATACGGGGATCACAGGGCGATGCTGGAAACGGAGAAGGATCTGGATGCAGTCTGCGTCTGCACCTATAATACCCAGCATGCTGTATGTGCGATTGATGCATTGAACGCAGGGATCAACGTGATCCTTGAGAAGCCCATGACAGTAACACTGGACGAAGCGGTTCAGGTAGTCAGGGCAGAGAAAGCGTCCGGCAAGCTGCTTTCCATTGGATTCCAGCCCCGTATGGATGCCAATATGCAGATGATCCGCAGAATCGTTCAGTCAGGGGAGCTTGGAAAGGTGTATTACATCCAGACCGGAGGCGGACGCCGCCGCGGTATTCCCAACAGTACCTTTATTGAGAAAAAGACAGCGGGCATCGGCGCCCTTGGCGATATCGGCTGCTATTCGCTGGACATGGTGCTTAACGCCATCGACTATCCAAAGCCTTTGACGGTTTCAGGATATACTTCATCCTATTTTGGCGCGAATCCGAACTACAATACTCCTAAGGATGCGGCCAGATTTGATGTGGATGATTTTGCGGCGGCATTTATCCGCCTGGAAGGCGGTATTATCATTGATTTCCGCATTGCATGGGCCATGCATGTGGATACGCCGGGAGATACGATTATTTTCGGTACGGAGGGTGCTCTGCGCATCCCGTCTACCGAGTGCTGGAACGGAACAGTGGGCGGTCCAATGAAACTGTATAAGGATGTTGCAGGCAAAAGAGTGGAGACAGAGATCCCCATTGAGACAGAGATAAAAAATGCACGCGGGCTGTTCTATAAGAAGGTGCGTTCGTTTGCAAATGCGGTCCGAAACGGAGGCGGGGCACCGGTGCCTTCCGATCAGATCCTGCTGAATCAGGCAATTTTGGACGGCATTACACGATCAGCAAAGGCGGGCCGGGAAGTGGAGATCGAGCTTCCGAAGGATATCTGATGAGATACTTCGGAGAAGATAAAAGACGAGGAGGATATGATGAGTAAATTTGCTGTTCAGTTGTGGTCTATGCGGGATATCGCGGAAAAGGATCTGCTCAGGGCCATTGATGTGGCCGGAGAGATGGGATGGGACGGGGTGGAATTTGCTGGGTTCTTTGACATACCGGCGCAAAAGGTGAAGGAACATCTGCAGAAGTGGAACCTTACCCCTATATCTTCTCACGTGAAATTCCCGCTTTTATGGGAGCATCTGGATGAGGTGCTGGCGTATCACAAAGAACTGGGCGTCCAGTACATTATCTGCCCCAATGCGGCGGACTGGAGCGATATGCAAAAGACCGTAGAGATGCTGGATGAGATCCGGAAAAAAGTGGAGGATGCGGGTTTTGCCTTTTTATACCACAATCATAACCATGAGTTTGTGCCGGTGGAAGGTGTACGCCCCGTAGACCTGATCGCAGAAAAGGGGCTTCTCATGGAGCTGGATGTTTTCTGGGCCTGGGTTGCAGGGACGGATGTGGTTAAGTACATATGTGACCGTGGGGAGACGATCCGTTTCTTGCATGTCAAAGATGGAAATTTAAAAAAGGATACGCCCCGCGGCGGTAAGGCATGTGCCCTTGGACGCGGCTTGGTGCCCCTGGAGAAGATCCTGCAGGCGGCGCGCCGGATCGGTATAGACGACTGGTTCATTTATGAAAATGACGACAGTGAAAACAGTGCAGAACAGGCAAGGGCCAGCTTAGAGCTGCTGCACAGTCTGGACATACGTTGAATATCCCGGTGTAAGAACATTGGAATGGCAAAGGCAAGGAGGGGAATCACATGAAGTTAGGTGTATTTACATGTTTACTCAATCATCTTTCCTTAGAGGAAGCGTTACAATATTTCAGTTCTCTGGGGATCCAGATGATAGAGCTGGGCTGCGGCGGGACCCCGGGGAATGCACACTGCAATCCGGAAGTTCTGCTGCATGATGAAACGGCCATGAATGCTTTCCGGGACACGATCAAGAAATACAATATGGAGATCAGCGCATTAAGCTGTCACGGCAATCCCGTACATCCGCAGCAGGAAGTTGCAGACATGTATGATAGGGCGATCCGCAACGGTATCCTGATGGCGGAACGGCTGGGCATCCATCAGATCAATACATTTTCCGGGTGCCCGGGAGACCAGGACGGAGCAAAATATCCAAACTGGGTAACATGCCCGTGGCCGGACGATTTTTCAGAAATGTTAAAGTGGCAGTGGGAAGAAAAGCTGATCCCATACTGGCGGAAGTTAGTGCCTTTTGCAAAGGATCATGGCGTTGACAAGATTGCTTTTGAGATGCATCCAGGCTTCTGCGTCTATAATGTGGAAACAATGCTGAAAATCCGTGAGGCGGTAGGCCCTGAACTGGGAGCAAACTTTGACCCCAGTCATTTGGTATGGCAGGGAGTTGATCCGGTGGCGGCAATCCGGGCGTTGGGCGATTCAATTTTCCATTTCCATGCAAAAGATACCAGGATCGATGCCATCAACACGGCTGTGAACGGGGTACTGGATACCAAACACTATTCCGATGAGATCCATCGCTCCTGGATATTCCGCAGTGTTGGGTATGGCCATGATCTCCTGTATTGGAAAGATATCATTTCCGCGCTGAGAATGGCAGGGTATGACTATGCGATCAGTATTGAGCACGAGGACAGCCTGATGAGCCAGAACGAGGGATTATCCAAGGCGGTGGAATTCCTCAAACAGTGCATTACGTTTGAGGATGTCTCCGAGATGTGGTGGGCATAAGACCAAACAAAATTTATCGTTAGAAGAGGAATTCATATGGATACTGTAAAAACAGGTGTTGCGATCGTGGGCTATGGGGGCATGGGCGGATGGCATGTAAAAAAATTGTCCACCATGGAGGAAGGGGAAATCTGCGGTATTTATGATATCCTTCCTTTGCGCAGAAAAGCTGCACAGCAGGAAGGGCTCCATGCATATGATACGCTTGGGGAGCTTTTTGCTGATCCCGGTGTGGAAGTGGTGACCCTGGCTGTGCCGAATGACTGCCATAAAGATCTGGCCATCGCCGCAATGCGCGCGGGGAAAAATGTGGTGTGCGAAAAGCCGGTGGCGCTTTCGTCCGTAGAACTGCAGGAGATATTTGATGTATCTGAAGAAACCGGAATGCTTTTTACGGTACACCAGAACCGCCGTTGGGATGAGGATTATCTTACACTGAAAAAGATTTATGAAAATGGTACGCTGGGGCGGGTGTTTTCTATCGAATCCCGGGTGCAAGGTTCCCGCGGCATTCCGGGAGATTGGAGAAATACGAAGGAACATGGCGGGGGTATGGTGCTTGACTGGGGCGTGCATCTGCTTGACCAGATACTTATGATGATCCGCGAACCCATAGAATCTGTTTTTGCGCAGCTCACCTATGTAACGAATGAAGCGGTGGATGACGGATTTAAGATCCTGCTCCGTTTTGCGCCGAAAGAGGGAGAGGAGGAAGGGCTGTGTGTTCATGTGGAAGTGGGGACCAGCAACTTTATCTCTCTGCCGCGATGGTATATTCTGGGAGAAAATGGAAGCGCTGTCATTGACAACTGGAAAGTTGACGGAAAGATTGTAATGGTCTCCGATTGGGAAAAGCGGGATGCGGTTCCTGTTGTTACAGCGGCGGGGCTTACAAAGACCATGGCGCCGCGTACCAGCGAAACCGTAAAAGAATACCCTCTTCCAGTGGTCCATAGCGATGTGCGGGAGTTCTACCGCAATGTATTTAAGGCGATCCGGGGCGAGGAGGAATCCCTGATCAAGCATGAGGAGGTTATGAGAGTTATGCGGCTGATGGAGGCGGTTTTCCAGTCGGCATATACGAATCAGGCAGTAAAGCTGAGGATCTGATCAGGACAAAGAGATACTGAGAGGTATAAAAACACAGGCAGTGAGTCGGATATTGAGATGGGAACCTTTGGGTTCCCATCTCAGACTGTAGACAAAATGGTTCCTGGTGCGATGCACCCGGAACCATTTTGAATTTTATATAGAAATATATTGGTTCGAATATCCAGACAAAAGA
>NZ_JBEPLZ010000030.1:0-59214 GCF_040545455.1 Enterocloster citroniae
ATACCAAAAAAAGGGAGGTCATTGCTCTTTTTATTGCAAACTCCCATAAAATCAAGGTTTAAACAATAAAACAGGTAGTGAAACTTGACACTACCGGAATATATGAGGAGGAATGAGATATGAGACAGTCCAAATACACAGATCCCGGCAGGATGACAAAAAAACAGCTGGAGGCAGAAAACAGCCGGCTTCAGTATATTGCGGACCGTGATTGGCTTACCGGCCTGTACAACAGGGGCGCCATGGAATGCAGGGTCGATGAATATCTGAAAAAGAAACTGCCCGGAACCATGATCGTTTTGGACCTGGACCATTTTAAGCAAGTCAATGACAGATACGGACACATCATAGGGGACGAACTTCTCTGCAGTGTGGCCACGATCCTGAACAAGATGTCCGGCCGTCAGAGCCTGGTGGGAAGAGTTGGCGGCGATGAGTTTGTTATCTTCATGCCCCGTCTCATGTCCGCGAAGGATATGGAAGAATTGTTTGAGCGGATCAAAAGCCGTTTCCAGGAGATCCGCCTGAAAAACTCCATTCTCATCAAACTATCTATCACCATAGCAGGTGCAGACAGTCTTGGGAAACAACGGTATAAGAATATCTTTGACTGTGCGGATCAGAAAATAATGGAAATGAAACGGCAGCGCAACACAGGGACACCCCGCACAAAATCAGGAACCGCCCCTGGCAGCATCAATCTGGATATGGACCTGATCGCCGGGGAAATAGAAGAAAAAGATATCATACCCGGCGCATACTGCCAGGATTACGAAACATTTAAACAGGTATACCGTCTGACTGAACGAAGGCTGGCCAGGGAACGGCGCAGCGTATACATCATTCTCTTTACCTTAACGGATCAGAATAATGAATTTCTTTCCCTGGACATCCGCGACCGGGAAATGGACCTGCTTGGTAAGGAACTGCAAAACAGCCTGCGCATGGGAGATATTTATACCCAGTACAGCAGCTGCCAATATCTGGTTATGGTATCCGGCGTATCCGGGGAAGATACGGAAAAAATAGCCCGGCGTGTCATCAAGATCTATTATGAGACACGCCGGGACACGGTGAATAATCTGGTACTCCACCACAGCTATCCTCTCAAGCCGGCGGAGCCCAGGAAGAGGGCATCCTCCCTTTCCGGCACACACCTTTGACCCGGTCTAACAGATACTGGAACACAAGCGGCAGGGCAATGGCCCAGATTAAATATAGCACACGGAACTGAGGCAGGTCCTTGGGAAAATAACAGTACCAAAGGTCTGTCTTATACTGTTCAAAACTAAATCCCATAAACAGGGACGTATATTTCGCAAATGCGGCAAACAGGGTCTTTAACACCATCAGTGCCATGACATGGTGCATCATCACCGCATATGTATGTCCGCCGAAATACCGCAGGGCGGCGCTGTTCTTCACCACCCCTGCGCCTATGCGGGACACCCTCAGCCAGAAGGCGATCCCTGTGGCGGCCGTCACATAAGGCAGCAGCAGCCCGGTAAAGCCGTTGCAGAACGCCACGGAGTAGATCAGGGGCCAGCCCGACAGCACGAGAATGAACTGGATGGCGATCAGTACTCCCATATACAGGAGACTTCCGGCCCGGTCCTTTTCCTCCAGTTTTTGCCTGTACAGAGTTCCCCACTGGTAGCAGGGAAGCAGGAACATCATGCGCACCAGGGTCAGCCATCCCTGCTGGAACCGTCCGCTCATGGCAATGGAGATCCCCCCTGCACCGATGAGGAGGTACAGAACCGTGATACCATACTCATTCCACGCGGTCCCGGACGTTCTAAGTCCTTTCACTCCCCGGCGCAGCAGCACATTGGCCATCTCCACCAGGAACAGGGCGGGAACAAACCAGGCCGCCAGGTTATATTCAAACTGATGCCCTGTCATAAACGGCTCCAGGAACAGGCTCCTGAAGCTGAGGCTGCCCCCAAAAGAAAAGCCCGCCCCGTGGAGGAACTGTGCCGCGATCCCGTAGATCAGGTTGTACGCCATATACGGGCCCAGCAGGCGCAGTATCTTTTTCCTGGCATACTCCCCTATCCGTTCCTCGCTGCCCGGCCTGTAAAAATACCCTGATATAAAAGCAAACAAGGGCATATGGAATGAATAATAGGGAAACAGACCCCCAATATCCAGATAACTGTTATTCAGATGTCCGTCCACCACAAAGAACATTCCCAGGGCGGAAAGGAGCGCAAACTGCATATTGACCGCCTTTCCTTCCGCCCTTTGTTCCCGGTCATGGAACTTGGATTTCTCTTCTGTCATAGTATCCTCCGCGATCACCGGCACTTAATACCCGGGCCAAAACCCGGCCGTTTCAAATAGTATAATTGAAATAAGGCGGGAAGGCAATGACAGAGTTTTCCAACTAACTGATTTTTTCCCTAAAAAAGGGTTTGCTGCTCATACTCACATGACTTTAATAGCTCAGGGGACACCTGCCCCAGCAGTTCCCTTGTCCTGTCACTGTCAAGGATCCAGTCCCTGACCTGGTCCTTATCAAGGATCAGAGGCATACGGCTGTGGACCGGAGCCATGGAGCTGTTGGCCTCTGTTGTGAGAATCACAAAATGCTCCCCGTCCTGGTACCTATTATAAAAACCCGCCAGGAACAGCACCCTGCTGCCCTCCCTGGTAAAAGTATACTTTTCCTTGCTCTTATTCCACTCATAAAACCAGGACACCGGGACAGCCACGCGTCTCCTGGCCACGCCCTCCCGGAACATGGGCTTTTCCGTTACCGACTCCGACCTGGCGTTAAAGACCAGCCCCTTGCCTCCCGGTCCGGGAAATCCCCATCTCTGCCTGCGGATCTGAAGTCCGGGACCGCCGGTTCCCTGCCTGTGGTCCTGGATTTCGGGGGCGCCTTTCTGATATTCCCCGCCATAAGCCGCCTCTGTCCGGGCCGTGATCACAGGAGCGATTTCCCCTGGATGGATATCCTTATCCATCAGGCCCAGCTCCAGCTTCCAATCCGTCCCTTCCACCAGCCCTGCCACCTCATCCATCAGATCAAAGCTGAAGTGATATCTTCCGCACATCCCGGCACCTCCTGTCATCATTCATAGATTTACTCAGTCATATACTCTTAATCCCGCACAGCCTCCAGGATCCCCTCACTGAACGTGGGGTGGGGGAAAATGGCCCTGGCCACATCTTCCAGCGTCAGGCCGTTTACAATAGCCACCCCAAACTGGCTGATCATGTCCGTTGCCCTGGCACACATCATCTGGGCGCCCAGGATCCTGTGGCTTTCGCTGTCAGCCACCACCTTGATCAATCCCCGCTTCTGCTGGGACAGAACGGACTTCCCATTGGCAGACATCAGGTATTTCTTTGTAATGACCGGACGCCCCTGCTCCTTCGCTTCATCCGCGCTGATGCCCACGCATCCGATCTCAGGGCTGGTGTAGACGCAGGAGGGCACCACCTCCGTGCGGATCTCCATGATCTCTCCCGCCATATGGGATACGGCGTTTCGGCCCTGGGCAGTGGCAGCATGGGCCAGCTGAATGCCGCCCGTGACATCACCCACCCCATATATACCGGGAACACTGGTTTCATAGTATTCATTGATAACGATCCTGCCCCGTTCCATGGCCATGGCCTGTATCTGATGGCTGCTCTCCTGTGTAATAAGCCCCTCTGTATATGCCTTCCTGCCCGTGGCTATGAGGATTCCATCCGCCCTGGCTTCACAGGGCTTTTCTTTTTCCACATACCGGCATATGAGGCCGGATCCATCCCCTGCTGCCTGGATGGACTCCACCTTTGCACCGGCATGGATCTCTGCCCCGCGCTTCTTAAGGATCATTTTCAGGTTCTGGGCAATCTCTTTATCCATTCCCGGAAGGATCCGGTCCAGTGCCTCGATCACAGTAACCTTACGTCCAAGGGCGGTGTAAACAGAGGCGAACTCCATCCCAATGACACCGCCGCCTATGATGACCAGATGTTCAAACATGTCTGTTTTTTCCAACAGTCCATCACTGGTCACCACCCCGGGCAGATCAGAACCCGGGATAGGCGGGCAGGCGGGCACGGAGCCGGTTGCGATTAAAATGTGATCCGTCTCCAGCATCACAGGGCCCTCTGCAGCTTCCCCTTTTGTCATGGTTACCTTTACCATATTTCTGTCTATAATGGTGCCCGTGCCGTAATACACGGATATTTTATTCATTCTCATCAGCGAGGCAATGCCCTTTCGCAGCTGTTCCAGTACCTCGCCTTTGCGTATCTGGACCGCATTCATATCAACCTCCGCACCGGATACCGCAAGCCCTATGGAAGGCCCTGCCTGGAGTTCATGGTACAGATCAGCCGTGTGCAGGATGGTCTTTGTAGGGATACACCCCCTGTTCAGGCAGGTACCTCCCAACTCCCTGTTCTCCACCAATGCGACCTTCATTCCCTTTTTTGCACCCTCGATCGCAGCCTCATACCCTCCCGGTCCGGCCCCGATCACCACCAGATTCAATCTGTCCGCCATATATCCAAACCTCTCTTCCCTTTAAGCTTACCCTATATGTACAGAATTACTCACATTTTTCCTTACATACACTCTTTAACAAGTGTTATGATGTCACTTATTTTGGCGCCCTCCCCATGAGCCCGGCCCACCTTCTCCATCCCACCGCACACAGCGGCTTCATCATAGGGGCAGCCCTTAAGGCAGACTGCCAGATCTCCGATCATCTCCTGCTCCATTGCATCGGAAAACACATTCACTTCCCGTATCTTTCCCTCATCCACATGAAACTGCATCTGGATACCGCCCCAGAAAAACCTGCGTCCCATCTCATATTCAAAGGGGATCTTTCTTCCATACTTCCACTCCCAGGATTCAAACTTTCCTGTCATGGTCCCAATCTCATCTTCCGGAAGGCTGCTTTCGTACATTCTTTCAGCCTCCAGCCCATAAACCCGGGAAAATGCCCCTACCAGGGCTTCCTTCATCCTGCCCACAGTCAGGTCCGGGCAGAATTCGCACAGGTTTGCCACTCTCGCCTTCACGGAGGAAACCCCTTTGGATGCCAGCTTTTCCTTGGGCACGTTCAAATACCGGGACATATACTCTTTGTCCGCATTCAGAAGCACGGTTCCGTGATGGTAACAGCAGTCACCGGAATGATAGAATGCATTGCCTGAGAATTTGCGCCCGTCCACGGTAATGTCGTTGCGCCCTGTTTTCTCCGCCTTCAGCCCCAGGCTTCTGACCGCCTCCAGGATCACATCCAGCTGCTTTGATACGTCATAGTCTTTTTTCTTTACAATAAATGTAAAGTTCAAGTTCCCCAGGTCGTGGAACACCGCTCCGCCGCCGGACAGGCGCCGGACCAGATATCCCCCTTCCTCCTCCAGGAAATTCACCTTGCATTCGCTCCAGCAATTCTGGTTCCTGCCGATTACCACCGTATGGCGGTTCTGCCACAGGAAAAGGATGCAGGTCCCCTCCGGCACATGGATAGTCATATATTCCTCCATGGCCAGATTCCTGTAGGGATATGTATTCTCTGTGTCGATCCACATGATCCTGTCAATCATACCGTCACCTTTCATATAAAAAGAATCCTGTTATAGGAGCACGTTCCTATGGAATGAAAAACCTGCCCGGACAACGTATCCCGCTGTCCGGGCAGACAGTTCACCCTATGTTCATTCACTTTCCCAGGTGTAGCGCAGCACCGGCTTGCGGGCAGCCGTCACTTCATCCGGTCTTCCAATGGGCGTGGTGTGAGGCGCGCCGTGAAGTTCCTCCGGCGCGCTCAGGGCATCCTGGTAGATCCTGTGGAATACCTCAATGGCCTCATCCAATGTCTCCCTTGACTCTGTCTCCGTTGGCTCCACCATCAGGGCCTCATGGACGATCAGAGGGAAGTACATGGTGGGCGGATGGATGCCGTAATCCAGCAATGCCTTGGCAATATCCATGGCCGTAACGCCATTCTCATGTTTCATGTTCTCCAGGCTCATTACAAACTCATGCATACATGTCTCATCATATGCCATGTCATACACATCGGAAAGCTTTACCTTCATGTAATTGGCATTCAGGACCGCGTTGGAGGACGCCTCAGGGATTCCTTCCCTGCCAAGGGTTATGATATATGCCAGGGCCTTAACCACCACCAGGAAATTGCCGTAGAACATTTTAACATCCCCGATGGATTCCCCGCCCCGTTGGAACACGTACCTGCCCTGTCCCTTATCCTCACATCTCACTGCTCTCACACCGGGCAGATACGGCTCCAGGAATGATTTGCAGCCCACAGGCCCGCTGCCCGGACCGCCGCCGCCATGGGGTGTGGAAAATGTCTTGTGCAGGTTCAGGTGCACCACATCAAATCCCATGTCGCCGGGACGCACGATCCCCATGACCGCATTCAGGTTTGCTCCGTCATAATAGCAGAGTCCCCCCGCCTCATGGACGATTCTTGTTATATCCAGTATATTCTTGTCAAACAGCCCCACTGTATTGGGATTGGTAAGCATAAGGCCTGCCGTATCTTCACCTACGGCTGTCCTCAGCTGCTCCAGGTCCACGCATCCATCCTCCCTGGACGGAATGCTGACCACGTCATAGCCGCACATGGAAGCGCTGGCAGGATTGGTTCCGTGAGCGGAATCCGGCACAATGATCTTTGTCCGCTTTGTATCATTCCTGTGCACATGGTAAGCCTTGATCAGAAGCAGTCCGGTAAACTCCCCATGAGCGCCGGCCGCGGGCTGGAAGGTCATGGCATCCATGCCGGTGATCTCACAGAGGTATTTCTCAGCCAGATACAGCACCTCCATGGAGCCCTGGACCGTATCCTGGGGCTGCAGGGGGTGGACGCGCTGAAAGCCTTTTAATGCAGCGGCCTGTTCATTTACCTTGGGATTGTACTTCATAGTACAGGAGCCAAGGGGGTAGAACCCGTCATTGACACCGTGGGAGCGCTTTGCCAGCTCCGTGTAATGGCGGCTGATCTCATTTTCCGACATATGGGGCAGGCGCGGTTTTGACTTTCTTAAATGGTCCCGTTCAAATGATACCATGGGCACATCCCATTCACCGATCAGGTCCAGCCTTCGTCCCTGGGATCCTTTTTCAAATACAAGTTTCATGAGCCGCACACCTCCTTATGTCCGCATTCCAGCACATTCCGGACAATGGATGCAGCTTCATCCATCTCCTCTTTTGTGTTCATCTCCGTGGCACACCAGAGTATCTCCCTGTCGGACAGGGGCAGGCCGCCCAGGATTCCCTGTTTTTCAAGGGCGCCCAGGATATGGGCGCTGCCACTGCATGCGCCCTCCGGGCTTACTGTTACAAACTCATGGAAAAACTCACGGTCATACCTGGGCTCTAATCCTGCAAGCTTCAGCACATCCCTGAAATAATGCGCTTTGGACATACACTGCATGGCAGCCTTTTCCATGCCGTCTGCCCCCATGGCCGTCATATACACCGATGCGGTCAGGGCACACCACGCCTGGTTGGAGCACACATTGGAACTGGCCTTTTCCCTGCGGATATGCTGTTCCCTGGCCTGGAGCGTAAGGACAAACGCCCTCTCACCCCGGCTGTCCGTTGTCTCCCCCACAATGCGTCCGGGCAGCTTCCTTGTCATGGCGGCTGTGGCCGCCATGAATCCAAGATAGGGACCGCCGAACGCAAGGGGCATTCCAAGGGGCTGCCCGTCCCCCACTGCAATGTCAGCGCCATATTCAGCCGGCGTCTTCATCACTGCCAAAGCCATGGGATTACAGGACATGATATATTTGGCTCCGGCTTCATGGGCAATACGCCCCAGACCTTCCCCGTCCTCCAGGTTGCCGTAATAGTTTGGCTGCTGCACGTAGAAGCAGGCTGCCTGGGGATCTGCCTTTATCATATCCTCCAGGGCCTGTGTGTCCGTGACCCCGTCCTTTTCCGGTACAATGACCACTCTGGTATTGCTGCCAAAACAATATGTCTTGATCACTTCGATCGTTCCCGGACTGGCTGCGGCGGAAACATACGCAGTGCTCCTCTTCCTGTCCCTGCACATGGCCACAGCCTCCCCCGCCGCAGTGGCGCCATCATACACCGATGCATTGGAAGCATCCATTCCTGTCAGCTCACAGATCATGGTCTGATATTCAAATATGGATTGCAGGATCCCCTGGCTGATCTCCGCCTGGTAAGGCGTGTATGCTGTTACAAACTCCTCCTTGGAGATCACGCTGGAGACAATAGCGGGTATGTAATGGTTGTAGGCCCCCGCTCCCCTGAAAATATGCCGGAACACCACATTCTTTTCCGCCATCTCCTCCATCCTGGACATTACCGCCTGCTCATTGAGGCCGGAGGGGATCTGAACGCCGTCCTTTAACATCACCTCACCGGGTATATGGGAAAACATTTCCTCAAAACTGTTAAATCCTATCTCATGAAGCATTTCCTGCTGTTCCTGCTTCGTATTCGGCACATAAGTACCCATGATATTACACCCCATTTCTAATGGAATAAAGATGCTTTTATTCCAGAGTCTTTACATATGCTTCATACTCAGCAGCGCTCATCAGCTCTTCCGTATCCGTGACACTTCCGATCTTCACCAGCCACGCATCATAGGGAGACTCATTGATGGACTCCGGCGCGTCCAAAAGCGCCTCATTCACCTCTTCCACCGTGCCTGTCACCGGTGAATACACATCAGAAACAGCCTTCACGGATTCCACATCTGCAAATGCCTCCCCTGCCGTCACCTCGTCCCCTGCTTCCGGCAGGTTTACAAACACCAGGTCTCCCAGGGCATCCTGGGCATAATCCGATAATCCTACCAAAGCGGTGTTCTCATCCACCATCTTGACCCACTCATGTGACTTTGAATACTTTAATTCCTCCAGAACATTCATCTCAATACCTCCTGTTATATGATACTCAACGTTTATAGAAAGGCAGCTTCACCACTTCTGCGGCCACCCGCCGTCCTCTTACCTCAACCTCCAGCACAGTGCCCGGTTCCTTATATCCAACATCCACTAAAGCCATTGCCACCGGATATCCCAGATAAGGACAATGAGTGCCGGAGGTGGTGATCCCAATCTGCCTGCCGTCCGCATAAACCGCCTGATGTTCCCTGATGATTCCCCGTCCCGTCACCTTTAAGCCGATCCGTCTCCTGGTCAGGGGGCCTTTATCCACCAGCGCCTGCTTTCCGATAAAATCCTCTTTATCCATTTTTACAAATATTCCCAGCCCAGCCTCCTTGGGTGAAATGGTATCGTCCATCTCGTGTCCGTACAAAGGCATGGATGCCTCCAGTCGCAGGGTGTCCCTGGCCCCTAACCCGCATGGGATCAGCCCCTCCTCCTGTCCTGCCTCCATGAGCATCTCCCACATGGCCGGCGCGTCCTCCGGGGCCAGATAGATCTCCACCCCGTCCTCACCCGTGTAACCGGTCTTGGAGATAATGCATTTGATATTCCCGATCATACGGTCAAAGAGACAAGTATAATATTTCTCCGGTATATCCTCCTCCTTTGCCAGTTTCCTGAGGATCTCCATGGCCTTCGGTCCCTGCAGCGCCAGCTGCGCCACTCTGTCTGAAATGTCCTCAAATTCCGCGTCCCCAAACTGGTGGGCCTTCATCCACTGGAAATCCTTATCCTTATTTGCTGCATTTACCACTATAAAATAGCAGTTGTCCCTTACCTTGTACACGATCAGGTCATCCACCACACCGCCATCTTCATTGCACATGGGGCTGTAGCGGGCCTGGCCATCGGCCATGACCGTATAGTCATTGGTCAGGATCATGTTCAGGTTCTTTTGTGCATCACTGCCTCTGCAGATGATCTCCCCCATGTGTGAAACATCAAACAGGCCGCACTTGGTGCGCACTGCCATGTGCTCCGCTATCACACCTGTGTCATACTGCACCGGCAGCAGATAGCCTGCAAACGGCACAATCTTCCCCTTGTACTTTACATGTGTGTCATAGAGCGGTGTCCTTAATTCAGTGCCGCCAGTTACTTCTGTGCCCATAAATCATTACCCTCCTTCATATGCTGTCCAGTGTCCCAAAATGCGCAGACATTTAAATCCGCGCTGAAAGACTGTTAAAAAAGCGCATGAACAAATAAACATGTTCATGCGCTCTGTCTTTGGACCTGAAAGATTTGGCTTCGTCGGTGCTCATCGCTTTCCAGAGTATCGTCCGGTATCCGGTCCTTTTGCCTGAGAGTTCTCCGCTTCCCCTTCGGCGCTGCCCTAAGTCACTGCCGGATCATCACTCCAGCCCCCGGACAGTCTCTCCCGAATCCATCATCCGATGATATGCAGTTGTCCGCAAACGTATGGCTCACCGCCCCGCCCTTGCTAAGTTCATACTAACACAGGTGATGTTTTCAGTCAATAGATAAAGGTTGTTTATAATTTAACGATAATTCAGCCTGATAAGATTGGGAATACTTGGAAGTATGAAGCTATACTGGACAGGGAACAGGTCTTTTCCTGCTCCGGCGCCGGGAACCGGATCGTCTTATATGAACGTTCTCTGAAGTAATCTTTACAATTAACGAATAAATTAGCCTGTCCAAAGAAAAAATACTGGTAATCTGATATAAAGTAGTATATAATGGGCAAAGATGATGAGGCGAAGGTGTTCCTTTTGCCTCATTGTTGTCTGATAAAAAATACGGCTTATGATAATAGATTAGGAAAGAAGGTGACCACATGCATAAGTTTATGCGGACCATTGGGTTTAGCATGTACCAGAAGAAACAGGATATGGAAAAACTGCTGCGGCGTCTTGCAAAAGAAGCCAGGGAGAACGGACAGTTGTCCGAACGGGAAGGCAGTACGTTCTGTGAACTGCGGGTAGAGACCGCTCCCGGCATGGGTGTTGCCATGGCTGGTGAGATGAGTCCAAAGGGAACATTTAACCGCGAATATTATTTCCCCTATGTGAAAAGCACGGATATAAGTTCGGATGCGGAATGCTCCATCCAGCGTCACACGGAGCGGGAAACATTTGCCGGACTGCTGGATGAATACAGAGTGGGCATCTCTCTTATCTTTTATATAGAAAACTCCATGGAATACCGGCTCCGCAAAGCCGGCCATAAGCCTGTAAAACCCTTAGGCGCCGCCCTTTCGGGCCTGTGCGTGCAGGGCAGGATCCTCCTTCCCATACAAAAGACAGAAAAACAGGCCGAGGATTCCAGAATGGCTGCCAGAAAGAGGAGCAATCTGCTGGAAGCAGCCAAACGCGGGGACGAGGATGCTATTGAAACACTGACCATTGAGGACATTGACCTTTACTCCATGGTTTCCAGGCGGATCGCCCATGAGGATGTGTATTCCATTATTGAGACCTGCTTTATGCCCTGCGGCATTGAATGCGACCAATACTCCGTAATAGGGGAGATCACCGGAATTGAGCTGAGTGCCAACCGGATTACCAAGGAAGAGGTTTATGACCTGACCCTGGACTGCAATGACATGATCTTCCATGTTGTCATCAACCGCCAGGACCTCCTGGGAGAGCCAAAAGTAGGCCGCCGATTCAAAGGTCAGGTATGGATGCAGGGAACTGTGCAATTTGAGGCTTGATTTTTTTCCCAAGATAGGTTATTATATAATGCGGACCGTGTGATACGGTTCGCAGATATCAATGATACAAATTGATGTGTTTCTGTAGCTCAGCAGGATAGAGCGTCCGCCTCCTAAGCGGAAGGCCAGCGGTTCGAATCCGCTCAGGAACATTAGAACTTACAGCTCGAAAGTCTGACAGAATCAAGGCTTTCGGGCTGTTCCTATATCTATAGAGAAGCCGAATTCACAACAAAAAGAGTTGTTTTTGATTAGCAAATTATAACGGAGAAAGCGCTTGAATCCAGTCGCATGGGATGCTGTAATCATATTAACTCCGCAGATAACACGGCTTATCGGAATTACGGAAGAAATTACGGATAAACTGTTGGAGGTACGCGTGGATATGGAACCGATTTTTAGAATCGTTATCAATGAGGATAATTCAAAACAAAAAGAGCAATTTATGCGTATATCTGATATGCTGTATTACCAGAAGCAACGGCGTTCCATCGGAAACTGGGTGTTTCTGGTCTGGTGGGGTATCGTTGTGATAAGCTCTATTCTCATGCCTGGCGAGTTGGGAGCCATTCTCTTTCTGATGGTAGCAGTATGGTTTCTTGCCTTGTCTGCGCGCCTTCGCCGCAAGGTGTTGCTGAACACCGGTTTGATTATTGGAAGGATTTTCCGGAAATTGAGAAAGACGGAGCTGGTTCGCAGCCAAATCGATTTTTTTGAGAATGATTTTACATATTATCCCAGTAAAGAATCACTGGTCTGGAAATATCCGGCTGTAGATAAGCTGGCAGAGGACCCGCAGGCCTATTACATATTCTTTGCAAAAGATCAAGGGATGTATTTTGCCAAACACTGCTTTACAGTCGGTGATTCCCTGAATTTTAAAGAATTCATTATGCAAAAGACAGGAAAAGATATGTCGCTAATGAAGTAAACATCAGCAGTTTAAGGGGGGGAACCGGGATATGACACCGTCATTCCAAGTTACAATAGCCAGGGATGCCCAATCCCTTTATGAACTGGCAAAGTATCAGTTAGAACGCGGATACAGTGGAAAACGGCTGAGTCTGGATATAGCTGTACTGCTGGTTGTCATGGCGCTGCACTATTTTATGTACAGGCAGCTGTTCCGCACGCTAATCATAGGATGTCTGCTTCTTTTCATATTTATATGGCCTTATTTTAGCATCAGACGGGTAAGCGTGAAACACAAACAATGCCAGAAACAGGCGGAACAACTGAAACAGCAGGCCAGCCTTGGTATTCCCTGCGAAAAGGCAGTGTATCAATTTCTGAAAGATAACATCCGTTGGGAAACCAGCTGCGTCAGCGGATATATGGAATACTCCCAGATCCGCAGTATAGAGGAATTTCCAATGTATTTTTTTGTAATCACAACGTCAAAACAGGCATTGATCATCTGGAAAAACAGTTTCACTGAAGGATGCCCCGATCAGTTTCTGCATTTTATACGGCAGAAACAGCAATCCGGTCCGGCTGTTCCCACCTCCACAGCGGGGGCTAAACTTAAAGGTTGAAACCGCCTCTTTTAACAGTCACGGTTTCCGATGGCCCTTCACATTCAATCTTTTTGGCGCGCAGGTTATTGTAGACATCCTCCGACTCGCATTCTTTTATATTGCAGAATTCTTTTTCAAATTCCAACAGATCCCTGTGTAAAGATCCCATTTCTAGATTCGACAGCATGATATCCTCTTCGGTACTGTCATTTCCTTCTATTTCAGCATATGTCAGGGAATTGCCGATTGTCACGTTGTTTACGGCAGTGCCGATTGACCTTATCATGCACTCATCGTCCATACTGTTCTCGATTTTCAGTCTCACGCTTTCCGGTACTATGTTGCCTGCGCCATCCAGTTCTGATACAAGTTCCAGCCTCAGACCGTCCTCTTCATAAGTATCCATTTGTTTTCCCACGCTGTTCTCCCCATCCTCTGTACCGTTTGGCAAGCTCTGTGTGATACCGGCCGTATCTTTAACGCTGTCCCCTGCCGTATTTGCACATCCGGTTAATGCCAGAAGAAGTATGATTAATCCACTCTTTTTCCACATTTTATTCTCTCTATATTGTAATGCTTAATAAAGTGTCACTGTTAGTTTGCTTCGCACCCAACCTATACATAGTCTTCGATTTTTTGGAAGTATATGCTTTTCATTTTCTTCTTTTCTAATATGTTTTTAACTTTTTCTGTGACTATGACATGCCCCCATACTAAATTCGTATAAAAGCAGATATCAGAGCCATCCCATTCATTTAAATCCACGCCATATCCATCCCGTTCTTTGCTGGACGCCACAGTCTTACACAGATCACAGCTTTTTATTAATTCCTGCCTTTTGTTTCTCATATATCCGCAACGCCCCGTTATCACGAGTTCTTTATAATCATCGATATTTTTGTCTAAACGTATTTTGCCATTGCCGTTGTACCATCCTGATAATTCGATCTCCTTTACCATATTGCCTGTAGCTGAAACTTCTGACAGAGCGTTTAGAAATTTACTGCTGACTATAATCCCATTTCTGGAAGATAAATAATCATATTCATATTTTCCCAAATTTCGTACTATATAAGAGTAGGGAAATTATCCCCTATTCTTATGTTTTGTTATGATGAGTTTGATTGGTTAACGGCACAAATATGGGACATAGTTCCCGAAACTGAAAGTGTTAACCATCACTCATTATCTTTTATTCGATTAAGCAAGTTGGGATTCGCTCCCGGGTAACTAACGAAAATGAATAGATAACCGAGTGCTGGACCCAATCATATTAATTCGCAAAGGAGGATCCCCCCTATATGTTAGCTGTAGGTATCGATGTATCTAAATCCAAAAGCACCGTTGCAATTATCCGATCTGATAGGACTGTTCTATCAAAGCCACATGACTTTTCCCATACTATCAGTGATATCGCTCAGCTCACCGATCTGATCCGTTCATACCAAGAAGAATCTAAAATAGCTTTTGGATTCGCGGTCTAATCTGCAAAATATGCGTTCTTTTTATCTGGCCTATCAGAAATGCCGGTCACTGACTGGCAAATTGTCATGGACAAATGGAAAACAGGAAGCGCCGGATCGCGTAATGGATCCAGCGCTTCCTGTTTTTTCCTAAATATTTCCTCTAAAACGTTTCTTTCCAAAGACAGCTGCCAGGTAACCGGCAGCTCAGTCTCCCGGCACTTCAGTCTCCCGGCAGCCGGGCGTTCAGTTTCCGGTACAGGCAGTCCAGACGGTCCGGGTCCAGCAGGGTGTAGATCACATGGGGTTCATAATCCGTTTCCCGGAAAAGCTGTGTAAATTCCCCTTTCATCCGGCTTACGGCCAAAAGAGCCTGCCTGGCCCCTTCCAGGGCGCTCTGCCAAAACTCTTTATCCTGTTCTTCTGTCTCCGTCACATAGCGGGTCAGCAGGATCGCCTCCGTCCCGCAACGGTACATGTCCACATACCGGGCATTAAGCGCCAGACGCTCCTGAAACCATTTCACCTTATCCTGACTCAGCCCCTCCGGGTATTCCCCCGCCTCCTCGCAGAGGGCGCTGATCTTTTTAAATGCCTCCTCCTTTTCCCGGATCGCAGGCTCCAGGGATGACCTTCTGGGAGAAACACAATCCTGTTTTTGGGGGTCCCAGTCCTTTAAAGAGTTCTTTTCCTCCGAGAGCCATACCGCGTGCTCCAAAGAAATGGGAAGCACGCTGGAATCCGAGAATACACAGTCATTTACAAACACGGTCCCGGCTGTAATCTCCCATGTTTTCTTCATGATATTGCCGAACCATTTTGCCTGACGGCTGATACATCCAGTATCCTCTGACCATCCTTCCTCCAGAAGGAATCTGCGGTATATTTCCTGGTCCGGGGTATCCAGATCCCTGGTAAGGGCAGCCCCCGCATAAACATTGATCTTGTTGGGTGTAAAAAAGGAGGAATGTCCGTCCAGGCTTTCCCAGTCCAGGCGGAAAACTGCCCCTGATGCTCCCTTCTGCCTGGCGTCTGACAGTCTGCGCCGGTAGTCCTCTGTCAGGTCCGCGATCCCCACGCCCCATCCGAAATACTGTCCCATGGTATCAAACTCAATCCACTGCTCATGGTCTCCCACATGACCGATCCTGGGATTTGCCGGAAATGTGGGATAGTAATCATGGGGCGTATTCTTCAAGGAAATGATCACATCCGGCGGCAATTCCTCCATCACTGCGGATATCTCCTTCTGGGAAGCGGAATCAAACACAAAGTCACGCACGATCAGTTTTCTGCCAGCCTGGCGGATGGGTTCATACATGGATGTCAGTACCATCCGGTACCAGTCCTCCCTGGCGGCGGACTTACACCTGTCGCAGGTACAGCGGTTGGACTTGATGGAAACACGGCTCTCCCCTGTGGCCGGTGAGGTGATGATCCCCGCCACCTGGGGAAACTCCCGGAAAAACTCCCTGTATTTGACTCCTAAGAACTCCTGCCAGAAGGGGTCCGTGGCACACACATGACCGTCATGGACCAGGTGCGGGTAAAATTCCAGGATAATATCAGGGAAATACAATTCCTTGTTCTCAATATAGACCTGGATTCCCCTTCTGCCCGCCTCTTCCAGTACTCTTTTTAAAAAGGACCTTCTCTGGTAGGGGCAGGAGCGCCGCGTAGGTGTATACTGGTACAGCTTCCTGAAGATCTGGCTGTAGATATCAAATATGGAAGAATCACCCTCCTGTTCCTTATACCCGAAATAGGCTCCCGGGTATACGATCAGGTCCACAAAATCATTCCGGTGGAGTACCAGCGTGTTCATACCGTGCTTTTCAATAAAATCCAGGGCCTTGACCACCCACGGATAGTCCCAGGCATACAGGCTGTGCAGTTCCAGCCCCCGCACTTCAAAGTCCGCTTTTGCTTGGTCCATGATTTTCCTCCCTTCCCTGCCGTCTGTCTTTGTCAGATTGCGTCCAATACCCTGCTGACATCTGCTTTAAAGCGGATCAGCCGGTCTCCGTCCAGCATATATTCCACCACATGGGAATATCCCTTGTTTCTCACCAGGCTGTCATAGCGGGACGCCAGCTCTTCATACCCCGCCAGTGTCTCCCTCGCCTTCTGTACATCCCCGGGATCCTGTGAGATCTCCGCTTTCTTTGTATAGACCGTGGAAATGAGTTCCAGGCGAAAGCCCTCAATATAAGCCGGAAATCCCTCTGCCACAAATTCAAGATATGTCTTTACATTGTGGTTGACACCCGGGCTTGCGGCGGCGATCATATCCCTCAGCTTCCGGGCCATGGCCAAAGCCTCATCCTTTTCCGCTATCATAACCGGAATATTCTCCCCGGTTGGTTCCACCCGCTTGGATGCATTCGGTTCCCACTGGTCCCGGCTGTGGAACACGGTCATAATATTGTAGGTCAGGTCGTACCGGTCAAAGATCTGGCAGTTCCTGTTAAACACATGGCCCCGCACATGGATCCCCTTTTCAAGGATCTTCCAGCACAGCTGCATCATTTCCCGGAACAGTTCCCGGTCCTTACCTTCCGTTATCTTACAGGGGATCTGGCTGTAGCTGTCCGGGATCAACGGGGACACCAGCCCATGATCAAACCATGCATCATAGACCGCATCCATGTCCGTGTTCACATCAAAGGAAATCATGGCGCCTGCAATCAGGTTTAACATATTAAAACCGCAGAACACACTGGACTGGGTCATATTTTCCCAGTCAGTCCTGAGCATGATTCCGGTTGCCCCCTTATCCAGGTACCGCTGCATCCTTCCTCTCATATCCTCCGATACGCTGCAGGGAAATACTCCCAGGCCAAAGAACTGTCCCCAGGTATCAAACTCCACCCACTGGTTCAGCTTTCCGCAGTTTCCAATGGCAGGATTGTCCGGGAACACCGGATAATAATCATGGGGAACCTTTTTCATGGACATGGTGATGTTGTCGGACACGCTGCCCGCCGCATCCACCATGGCGTACTGGTGGGCCTTGGTATAAGAAAAATCCCTGACAATCAGCTTCTTTCCGGCCCCGTCAACGGCCCGGTGCATGGCTGCCAGCAGACTGCGGTACCATTCATCCACATCATAGTCCCTGCAGCGCTGGCAGGTACAGCGGTTGGCTGCAAAGGACACCATGCTCTCCCTTGTTCCGGGGCTGACAATGATGCCTGCCACATCCGGAAACATTGCAAAGAACTCCCGGTATTTTTCCTCCAGGAACTCCCACCAAAACGGATCCGTGGCGCACAGTGCGCCGTTCTCTCCCCGCAGCTGGGGATATTTTGTGATCAGGTCATTGTGAAAATAGATTTCCTTTACTTCCCCGTAAAATTCCAGCCCATTTTCCCGGCACTTGTCCAAGACCGAACGCAGATAATAGCGGTAATTCTTAGTGACGCTGTTCCTGACCGGATTAAAACTCAGCAGCTCGTCCTTATCAAAATATTTATCCGGAAACACCACCTTGTCAATAAGCTCATTGCAGTGGAAGATAATTCCCGTAAGATTGCAGCTCTTTGCAAACCGGATCGCCCGGTCCACATGAAAGGTGTTCCACATATTGATCCCATGGATCTCCAACAGCCTGTCTTTGTAACTTGGTACACTCATTTCCTTCAGCCTCCCAACTCATCCAGTGTCCTGGAGCAGTCCTCTTTGAACCGCCTTATCCGCTCCGGATCCATCACATATTCCACATTGTTGGAGTAACCCCTGCCGGACACCACTGCGGCCAGGCGGTCCGCCAGCCCGTCATATTCTGCCAGGGTCTCTCCTGCGCTCCTTCGATCCTCCGCGCTGCAGCTTTGCTCCGCCTTCCTGATCCAGGCAGCGGTACGGATCTGGGCATCGAAGATCTCCACATAGACCTCATATACATCCAATACAAAGTTCAGGTACTTTTCAATGTCTGCGCTGACCCCCAGGGCTTCCGGTTTCAGCCAGTTCCTTAAGTCCGCGGCCATCTGACGCGCCTCTTGCTTTTCCCGGAACATGATCTCCATATGATCCCCCACGGGCTGCACCTTTTCTGAAGCCCCAGCATCCCAGTGATCCCGCGTATGCTGCACGGTCATAATAAAATAGGTGAGGAAATACCGGTCAAACATCTGGGCATTCCGGTTAAACACATGGCCACGCACATACAATGTTTTCTCCAGGATCTTCCATGAATCCTTCATCAGCCTCTTAAAAACGTCAAATGCCTGGGGTGCTTTGGGCACACAGGGCTCCTGGGGACAGGAATCGTATTCCAGGGGGCTGACCAGGCCAAACCGCAGCCATTCCCTGTAGGCGTCATCCAGATCCATATTTACGTCAGCCCCCAGCATTGCTCCGGCAATGAGATTAAAGATATTAAAGGAATTAAAGGTGCTTCCCTGAAGCAGACGCTCCCAATCCGTCCGGAGCATGATCCCGCTGGCCCCCTTTTCCAGGTAACGCTGCAGCCGTCCCTGCATATCTTCCGCCACGCTGCACGGAATGATCCCCAGACCAAAGTACTGTCCCCAGGTATCAAATTCGATCCACTGCTCCAGGTTCCCGCAGTTGCCCACAGAGGGGTTGTCCGGGAATGTGGGATAGTAGTCGTGAGGCGTTTTCTTTAACGCCATAATGATCTTTTCAGATACATCCCTGGCCGCATCCACCATTGCATACTGGTGGTCTGCCGTGTAGGAGAAGTCCCTGACGATCAGCTTTTTACCGGCAGCATCCAGGGGCTTAAACATGGCTGTGATCAGTTTCCTGTACCACAGATTCATGTCGCAGCACCGGCAGCGCTCACACTCGCACTTGTTGGCAGCCAGGGATACCATGCTCTCCCTGGTTCCTGCGCTGACAATGATCCCCGACACCTTTGGAAACCTTTGGACAAATTCACGGATTTTTTCTTCCAAAAATTCCCACCAAAATGGTTCCGTTGGGCAGACCGCCCCGTTTTCCTTTCTCAGATAAGGAAATTCCTGAAGGATCTCATGGGGATAATAGATTTCCTTTACCTCCACATAAAACTCAAGCCCGGCAGCCGTGATCTTGTCAATTACATTTCCCAGGTAATACTTGTGGTTCTTTGTGTCTCCATCCCTGTTATTGTAGGAAAGCAGGGACACATTGGGCGGAAAATATTTATCAGGCTTAATGGCACGGTCGATTATGTCATTGCAGTGGAAAATAATACCGGTCAGATTAAACTTCTTGGCAAACTCAATGGCCCTCTCCACATGGTATCCGTTCCACATATTAGTTCCGTGGATCTCCAACAGCCTGTCCTTATAGTCTGGTTGTCTCATTTTCATCCTTTCTGCTCTGTTAAAAAAGCCTATAAAAATAGCCGGACTTCAATTTATACCTTAAAATCCGGCTATATTCAGAATCAGTCAGTAGTTGTTTTCCTGCCCTGTTATTCGGTCAAACGGTCTCCCAGCTCCTCAAATGCGCTCTTATACATGTCAACTGAATCTGTCCATGTCTTTCCAAACTCCTCATGATCCTGGAAAGCCACGGTAAATCCATAGCTCTCAATGGCTGCTTTTACTTCCGGCACTTCGAGACAGGCGCGGTAGCAATCCTCATAATATTTGATCACTTCATCGGACACGCCCTTGGGAGCCGCATAGCCATGGAAGAAGCCGTTGGTCAGCCACTCATACCCCTGCTCCTTGGATGTGGGCACATCTTTGTAGATGTCACTTGTAAGGCGGTTTGGATCCAAAACAGCGATGGGCCTTAAATCGCCGGATTTTACATATTCCTGACCATCGGAGGGAGCCTGTACGGTTACTTCCGCATGTCCGCCAAGCAGGGCTGCAATGGAGGAGGCCCCACCGTCATAAATGACTGCCGAGATGTCGCCGCCATTCTTAAATGCAAAATATTCCAGTTCCCAGTGGGTCTGTCCGCCCCTGTTATTGCAGGCCATTACCACGTCCCGGCTGAGGATGGCATCTTTTAGATCGTCCAGGTTCTGGATATCGCTGTCCTTGGCCACATAGACCACGTAGGGAGCATAGCCGATCTGGCACAGAGGCTGCAGCTCCTCATAATACTGGTACGGGGTCTCCGCGGTAAGGCAGTTTACCACAACCGCTGAGTTGGTGTTGCCGATGGTCAGCCCGTCCGGTTTTGCATTGATCAGCTCCGTAAAACCAATAGCACAGCCGCCGCCGCTGATATTGTTGATCACCAGAGGTGTGGCAAAGCAGGAACCCCCTTCATTGGCAAAGGTCCTGGCCAGCAGGTCCGAGCTTCCGCCCGGTCCATAAGCTACTATGACCGATACGTCCTTATTCGGTTTCCACCCCTCCGCTTCCGGGGCCTTCTCCGTCTGTCCTCCTCCTGCCGCCTCTGTTGCCTGTGCACCACCGGGCGCCTCTGTAGTGGCCGCTGCTGTCTCGGTTTTGGATGAGCTGCCGCAGGCACCCATGGTCATGGTCATTGCCGCCGCGAGAACCGTTACCATTGCTTTTCTTAAGTTCTTTTTCATTGAATATTACCTCCTCCTAATAGTTTACAAGTTTTAAGCTTCCCCCTGATTTGCTGCCTTTTGTTTCCCGAAAAACTGTATCAGGCTTTTTGCAGTTGAGTAGACCAGCGCGATCATGGCAATGGAAAGGATCGCCGCCGCGATGGGACGGTCCATCAGCGCTGCCAGCAAATTGCCTTTATACAGCGTCATGGTGCCTAAAAATGAATTTTCCAGCGTGGGACTCAGGAACAGCCCTACGGCCAGCGCCGCCATATTATACCCGCAGGCGCTTAGGAAAAATCCGAAGATACCGCAGATCACCATAACCCCCATATCAAACACGCTGTTGTTAATGGCGTAACCGCCGGCAAACGTGATAAATGTGATCAGCGGCATTAAAATGGTAAAGTCCACCTTCAGCAGGCTTGCCCAGATCCCTACCAACGGCAGGTTGATAATCAGCAGCACGATATTGCCGATGAACATACTGGCGATCAGCCCCCAGAACAGATCCGGATGTTCTGAGATAAACATGGGGCCTGGTGTGATCCCATGTACGATAAAAGCACTCATTAAAAGCGCCATGGAACTGGTGAATGGAATGCCTAAACTCAGAAGGGGAACCATGCCCGCATACATTGCAGCGTTATTGGCTGCTTCCGGCGCTGCCACTCCTTCCAAAAGTCCGGTTCCAAAGGCATCCGGATGCTTGCTCAAGGAGCGCTCCATTCCATAGGCGAAAAAGGTGGCAAGTGTGGAGCCTGCTCCGGGCACCAGACCCACTCCGAATCCCATGATGCCGCATCTGCCAATGGTCTTATAGATCTGTCCGAAATCCTTCTTATTGGGAAATTGTTCCCTGAGGTTAAAATCCGCTACTTCACCCTGATTCTCAGGTATGCAGATGGCACTCATCAGTTCCGTGATCCCATACACACCCATGATAAATGTAACAAAGCTGATACCCTTGTACAGATCCACCACACCGTATGTGAACCGCAGGGTCCCATACAGGTCATCCAGTCCCACACAGCCCAGGATCACGCCAAGGCAGACCACGATCAGGCCTTTCAGCTGGTTTTTCCCGGATATGGTGGTGAGAAGGACCAGTCCGAACACCACGATCGCAAAAAACTCTACCTTTCCAAAACTCAGGGCAACCCTGGCCAGGGCCGATGCCGCAAAGGTCAGGCCGATGAGGCCAATGGTTCCGCCGCAAAAGGAACTGATAGCCGCCACGCTCAGGGCTTTCCCTCCTTTTCCCTGTTTGGCCAGAGGGTGCCCGTCAAAGCAGGTCACAATGCTGGTGGCCTCGCCGGGAATATTGACCAGTATGGAGGTGATGGCGCCGCCATACTGGGAACCAAAATAGATTCCCGAGATCATGATCAGTGCGCTGAGCGGCTGCATACCAAAGGTTACAGGCAAGAGGATGGCCACTGTTCCGGAAATCCCAAGCCCGGGCAATACCCCGATCAGCGATCCCAGGAGACAGCCGATCACCGCGCAAAAAATATTCATAAGTGTCAGACAGTCCAAAAAACCATGTCCCAGCAAACCCAATGTCTCAATCATACCCGTCCTCCCTTTAGAACCACGCTGCGCCAGGCAGCGGGACATTCATGGCATATGTAAACAGAGCCCACACCAGTACACTGAAAATTCCCGAAATCACCACTGGTTTGACATATCCCTTCTGTCCTGTCAGCTTCAGCATGATCACCAGACAGATGAATGTGTCCACCGCAAATCCGATCTTCTTGATCAGGAATACGTAAGCACCGCAGAGAAGGGTGTAGTACAGCCACTTCTTCCAGTCCACCTCCGCCAGCTTCTCAGGCGTCTTGTTCTCCTTAAACAGCTCAATCACCAGATTGATCACAGAGAAGATGATCAGGCCCACCGAGAATATGGTGGGTGCGAACCCGCCCTGAGGCCTTGCAAATGAACCAAATTTCAGATCATGACGCGATGTAAAAAAAGCCGCAATTCCAAACAGCAGGAGCGCCAGGGCCACAATCTTATTCATTCTGGACAATATTTTTTCCTTCATCTTCCTTCCCCCTTTTGTGCTTTACTTTCAGTTGTATGAACCGTTTTTTATGCTCTTGCAGGACGTTTGCCAGCAGATAGACATCGTCAAAGCTTTCCTTGTCAATGCGGATGGCCAGCAGGTTTTTAAAGACTTTATCATCAAAATACAGGATGTAGTCTTCCCCGCACCAATACTGACCGCGCAGGGCTTTATATCCCACCGTTACTTCAGGACAATTCCCCACCTTCACCAGTATATCCCTGTTCCTAAACGTTACCCACCCCCTCTGCCCTTCCAGTGACTGAAGCCCCTGTATTAATTGGGGCCTGATGGCTGCCGCGTATACCAGTAATGTTAAAAACAGGACCGATATGAGTCCGCTGAATATCATAAGCGGAGCTGCTGCTTCACTGCCCTTCATGGAGATTGCCAGGATTACTGTCATTGCCAGGGAGAAGATCAGGCTGAGGCTGATTTGTCCCAGATTCAGGATCTTTCCAAGCAGACCATTTACCAGCCGGATATCCCTCCCGTCCATTTGGAAACCAAGTTTAATTTGTTTTTTCATCCCCAATGTACATCCCCTCACTTTACCGTCTTACCGGAATCTATGATGATAACCTCGCCGTTTACAAAATCCGCGGCTTCCGAAGCCAGATATACCGCGGCCCCCACATAATCCTCAGGCTGTCCCAGCCGTTTGTACGGGTGGTTCTGAATGGTGGCTTCCATCCGTTCCGGATACTCCCTGTAGTAGTCTCTGGTAAAGCCCGTCTCCGTGGCAGTGGGAGCGATCCCGTTGACCTGGATGTTATGTGGAGCCCATTCCACTGCCAGGCATTTGACCAGGGCCGATACCCCTGCCTTACTGGCTCCATAGGCTGAAAAATTCGCCCCAAACCGGTATGCTCCTGTTGACAGGATCTGTATGATCTTCCCATGGTCCTGGCCGCACATCACGCGCCCCACCTCCCGTAGGAAATAATAAGCGCCATTGAGATTGATATCAATTACATCCCGCCACTGCGCGGTGGTAAACTCCAACATTGGTTTTCGGTTTGTCACCGCAATGTTATTCAGTGCAATATCGATCCGCCCATAGATTGCGGCAATCTCCTTTACCATGGATTCCAGAAACCCTTCGTCTGTGATGTCTCCACAGTAACTGTCCGCCTGGATCCCCTCTTTTTTCCATTCGTCCAGCCGTTCCCGTATTTTTCCGGGATCCCGGTCAAAGATAATGATCCTGGCCCCGTAATGCGCATATGCCCTGGCGCAAGCCGCCCCGATATCGCCGGCCCCTCCGGCAATAAGCGCAACCTTATCCTGCAAAGAAAACAGTTCTCTCTTCATATGATTACCCCATAGTAAACAAAAGAATTAACAGGTATATGATGTAGGTTCCCATAAGGACCACCCCGTGGACCCTGGTCAGCTTCCTCCTCCACACCCCGGCCGCCAGGATTATGCAAACCGCCATGGCCACCGGTATATCCAAAAGAAATAATTGGTATTGTCCTGCCAAACGCCCTGTTTCCGTTCTGATAAGAGGAAGCATGCCTGTGCTGGAAACCATGGTGGCCGTGGACAGCACCAGCGTAATATTGAGGACATTGGCGCCAATGATATTTCCCAGGGAAAGGGCATTCTCCTTCTTAATAATGGCCGTAATGGAGGTAACCAGCTCCGGAAGGGATGTCCCAAAGGCGATCAGTGTTAGGGAGATTACCTTTTCCGGTACTCCCATGAGCACCGCCAGAGCGCTGCCGTTGTCCACCAGCAGCCTGGCTCCTATTACGATCAATGCCGCTCCCAGTATGAATTTTGGCACCTGCATCAGCTGGAATGGTTCCTCCCCGCCTGTGTCTTCCTCCTGGCCGCCGTTCAGTTCCATGAGGTTCAGCCACACAAAACCGCCCAGCAGCGCGTACAGGACCAGGGCGCTCACCTTTCCCAGTCCATGGTTCAGCCATACCAACAGTCCGTAGACTACAATGGTGGTCAGCAGCAAAAGGCTCTTTTTTAATGCAAACAGGTCCGAATGTACGGTCTTTGTCAGGATCAGACACAAGCCCAGGATCAGTCCGGTGTTGCAGATAATGGAGCCGATGGCATTTCCAATGGCCATTTCACTGTGCCCGGTGGCTGCCGCCATGCTGGATACCAGCAGTTCCGGCAATGTGGTGGTCAGGCTGACGATGGTTGCCCCCATGATCGCCGTGGGTATCTTCATCTTCCGTGCAATGTAGAGCGCCGCATCCACAAAGACATCCCCGCCCTTTATAATCATCACAAATCCTGCCACAAAACCGGCAATGATCCACAGACCGCCCATTACCATCCTCCCTGTACTTTCATCTTCATATTATGCTTCTTCTTTACTGGACCGTATCATCCTGGATCCCATTGTATAATTCTTTGGTGGATTCCCTGGGGATGATCCTGGCCTTCAGCACTTTATTTTCCTCCACTGTCTCTCCCCCCAGCACCTTTAGAAGCATCTTCACCGCCTCCCCTGATAGTTCGTTGACACAGCTGTCAATGGAGGTCAGCTCCGGCACACAGTAATTGCCTAACTCCGAATTACTGTATCCAATCACCTGAATCTGATCCGGAACCCGGAGCCCGCGCCTCCGCAGATACCTCAGCACCCTGACGGCAAGGCTGTCACCCGAGGTCATGACCGCTCCGATCTTTGACAGATCCTCCGGATTCTTCATCAGCTTGTCCAAAACCTGGTCCACACGGTCCAGCGGACAGAGCGTAATGGAATTTTCAAAAACAGGCTGATCGCTCTCGATCATGGCTGTCAGGAATCCGTTGATCTTACACTTGTTGCTGTAGGATTCCCGGTTGTAGAGATAAATGGTGCGCTTTCCGTTCATTCCGGTGCTAAACAGCCGCTTAGCCGCCCGGTAAGCCGCTTCCTGGTCATCACAGTAAGCACTGTATATATTGGGCGCGTCCAGTGTTCCATTGATCCAGATAATGGGGACCTGCCCGGCGGCTTCAATGATGTACTTGTTATCATCTGCATCCACCTCATTGAAACTGGAACCTATGAGCACGATCCCGTCCACCCGTTTCTGAAGCAGAAGGCTCATTCCCTTTTTCTTATCCTCCAGCTCGTATCCTGTACAGTTTAACAGGGATGAATAGTTATACCGGCTCAATTCCCTTTGTACATTAAAGATTGCCCTGGTTATGTAGACGTCCATGGTATCCGGGCACATGATACCAACCGTCTTTGTGGAGTCCCGTTTCAAACTCTGGGCAAATACATTCGGCGTATAATTTGTCCTCCGCATCACATCAAGTACCTTTTCCCTGGTATGATCCGATACATGAGAGCTTCCATTTAAAACCCTTGAGACCGTTGCCGTGGACACATTCGCCAATCTGGATATCTCTTGGATATTTAACCGTTCATTTACACTCTGCTTTTCTTTCATTCCTTCTCCTTATGTAATCAATTTCATAAAGCGATTGTATTACATATTCGCCAAAAACACAATAGTATTTTTGCATTTTTGTCACTATATACACATATATCTTTTTATTTTTGTGCATTTTATTCGTCATTTTGTCTTTTTTATCATCCAATCCCTCCCCCTCCTGTTTTTTATGTAACCGATAACAACAAGGAAATCAAAAATCCAGGCCGGAATCTGGAATATCTGGCCGATATCAGATTTTTATCCTCTAAATTCAGGCAGTTTCTTAAATAACCGGCTCATTACTTCCAATATTTAACTTTTCAAATGCATCGGTCATGTTATCGATTACAATCAAGTGTGGCAAAGGGCCATAACGAACAGGTATAACAAGAAGACATGGGATGGGACCGGTCTTTCCTATATGCAAAAACCGGCCCCCTGAATTTCTCCAGGTTTCCGGTTTTTCATTTCCTTTTACACGCTTGTGTGATCCACAGATCCTTTGCTTAAAAACTGTCTCTCATATTCCTCCACCGACATGGGTTTCCCATACAGGTATCCCTGACCGATCATACACCTGCACTTCTTCAGGTATGCTGCCTGCAGTTCCTCCTCTATGCCCTCTGCAATGGTCTGTATCTTCATGTCATGACACATGGAGATGATATGCTTTACGATCTGTCCGCTCACCCGGTCCCTGTCGATCTTGTCCACCAGGCTTTTATCCAGCTTCAGGACATCAAATTCCACATCCGACAGGATATCCATATTGCTGTATTTAGTGCCGAAATCATCCAGGGAAATACGGTATCCTCTTTTCTTTAACTCCGCCAGGGCCCTGTAAACCATATCGCGCCCAAGCTCCCCGATGCTCTCCGTCACTTCCACTTCCAGCATTCCCGGTTCCACATCATATTTTTTTGCAATGGAGCTTACACTTGATACAATATCCGCATTGAGAAGGGTCATGCGCGAAAAATTAAAGGAGAGGATCTGTTCCCTGTACCCCAAAGATTTCCAGTTTTCCAACAGACGGCAACATTCCTCAAACACAAACAGGTCCACGTAGCTGATCAGATTCTGCCGTTCAAGGATCTGGATAAACCTGGATGGCATGATCATGCCCCTGTCCGGGTGGAAGTAACGCACCAGGGCCTCCGCCCCTGCACAGGTGCCGGTCTTAAGGTAGAGTTTCGGCTGAAGAACTACCTTAAACTCTCCTCGGTCAATGCTGTGCAGCAGCTTCTTGATCAGCTCCAACCGCCCATTTCCTGAAAGATCAGGCTTTGTCTCATAATACCGCTGCTTGTCAATACGCATCAGTTCCCCTGCCTGTTTAACCGCCCAGTCCAGATTCTTCTGCCTGTCATCCCACACCCTTCCCGCGGATATAGACAAATTCGGCCTTGCATTCAGCTCACCTATCAGACCCCCGAACCTGTGCTCAAACTCGGCCCTGGATACATTTTCCATGATAATATCAAACTCATTGCTGTTCAGCCGGAATACGATACAATCTTTGAATCTCTTCTCAATGATTTGGGCCGTCAGCCGTATCAGTTCATCTCCCGCCTCGGTCCCCATGGTGTCGTTGACGGATTTAAGGTCATTGATATCCACCATGATGACGCCTATGGAAACCACCTCATCCGCCTTATACGTCCTTCGGTACCCGTCATAGCTGCTCCTGTTAAGAAGTCCGGTCAGGGAATCATAGTAAATGCTGTGCTCCAGCTGCCTGGCATCCTGCCTCCGGCTGATCTCCTGGGCAATAAAATAGATCAGCATATTGATCAGTTCCAGGGAATGCCGGCTTCTGCACCCCATCATCACGATGTATCCCAGCTCACCCTTTTTGCTCACAACGGGGAATACCGTCATATTGTTGATCTGCTCCCTCTCCATGTCCTGATAAAGTTCAAAGGATTCCGGCAGGATATCATGGGACTCTTCTATGCTTCTGACCCCGCCCTGATGGTGCTGGTCCAGCCATCCTTCCAGATGGCATTCCAGATCCCGGCTGGCCGGCGGCAGATCAGGTTCATCTCTCCTGCAGGCACACTCATAGCCAAAGCCATTGTCCTTTTGAAGGAATATCTGGATATGGACTGCTTCATAGTGGTCCGCCAGCACATCCATAAGGCGGCGCAGGGATTCTTCCATGGTTTTGGCTTCCACCATGGCGTAAATACAGCTGATCACCGTATTGGCCACATCCGCCCCTGAACCGCCGCTTCCGTCACTCATTCCCCGGAAATAGCCATCCGCCTTATCTGACCGCTCCATCCCAATGGACAGGACGGCAGGCTTTCCTTTCCATTCCGCCAAGCGTGTCTTCACCAGCCGCTTTACACCGCGCACCGAATCCGGATTCTCCCAAAGGGAAAAGTGATCCCAAGCCCAGTTAAAGCCGTTGCAGAACGCGCAGGGGCTGCTGCTGCCACAGAACAGTTCATAACATTTGCGGTTCCTGCACTCCTCCCCGTTCCTGCCGACCATGGTGTAGTATGCCTGGTTTGCCGCAAGAAGCTCATACGTATCCGGATCAATGAGGCAGGCAGGATCTCCCTCAGACGACAGCAGACGCTCAAATTCACCGGACGATTCCGCCCTTTTCTCCCCGGCGTCCCCAGGTTCCCCCGCTGCTTCACTCCCCGCCCCATCCATATCCCACAGGCAGAACAGGCCGCCCACATGCCCATTATCCGGGCTCAGGTACAAATACCCTTCCATTCGGACAAGCCCCATCCTGCCGCCATCAGACATGCGCATATAAGGCAGGGAAATCCGGTCCCTGCCGGTTTCAAACCCTTCCACCAGCGTCTCCCTGCAAAAGGCCCTTTGCAAAGCTTCCCTTTCCTCAGGCTTTACAGCCTTCTTCGTCAACTGCTCCGTCAGGAGGGTGTAGCGGCACTCTTCCCCGCAGCCGGATAAGCACTTCCAGATTCCGTGAAGCCGCTTCACCCTGTCATCCGTCAGATCCACCTCGCCGTATGCCAAAGCATCTTCAAGGATCAGCTGATTGACCCTGGCCTGCCTGATATAGGCGTTCTCCAGTTCCTTACGTCTGGTTATATCCTCAAACCGCCCCAGAACAATCTCAGGTTTTCCCTCCTCGTAGGCCAGGACCTCCATTTCCACCGCAAACCAGCTGTATTCCCCTTTCCGGTTCTTGATCTTTACCTCACAGCGGGCATGATCCCCCCCATTTCGCAGGACATGAAATGCCTGCAAAAATGTCTTGCCAAACTGCGGATGCACGATCTGTGTATCCACCCAGGACTGGGGAAAATCCTGGATCTGTTTTTCTGTTCCATATGTAATCTTATGGTCTGTATATGTCAATGCCGTGCCGCTGGTCATGTTATATTCAAATACCTCTTCCCAGCTCACATTCAGGGACCACCTCTTCATCTGGTCCAGGTTGGTCATATTCTGGTGATATCCTGTGATCAGAAGCCGTCCATCCTGAAGCTGTCTGGTCCTGCCCCCGCACCGTACCGGGATATCCCCCCATTCAGGGTGGTTCCAGGTGTACTGGACTTCACAAAGCTTGCCGGAGTGGGCAATCCGGTCCATAGCCTCATTCACATAGGAATGGTTCCCCCTGTTGATCCGTTTGTACCAGAACTCAAAACAGGCTTCCGGGGATAGGTTTTCCTTTAACCCCAGCAGCCTTGCCATGGTTTGGTCAATATAAAATTTTACGTCCCGCATATCCGGGTCCGTTACCATGTTCCACAGTCCCAGGTCCGACATATGCAGGATATCATCCACCCACTCCATATTGTGAAATACAAAGCTTTTGCTGAAGTCTCTGTCGCTCATACACTTTTCCTCAAATCGTATTGATTGTCCTTGTATCCATACTGTATTCCTGCTTTTTATTATATCATCACTTCCTGGGGTTACCACAAACTTTTTTCTTAATTTCCCGGTCAGAACATCCCGCTTTTATCCATGTCAGGCAGCACAGCCTTGCCTCTGTCCGATGGCGCGCATCCGAACATCTTCTTATAAGCCCTAAAAAAGCTGGAATAATCCCCAAATCCCGCTTTGGCTGCCGCTTCAGCTGCCGGGACCCCGGCCGCCAGCCAGCCCTGCACCATCGCCATCCGCTTATATTGGATGTATTTGGCCACCGTAGTCCCTGTGGCCCTCTTAAACACGGCCGTCAGATGGTTTTTACTCATAAAAAATGTTCCGGCCAGCCCTTCCAGGGTCAGCGGCCCGCTCAGGTGCTCATTGATATAACGTATGATCTCCCTGGCCTGCCCTTCCTGGCCCGCAGCCGTTCCCGACCCTTCCTGGTATATTGCAAAAATCCTGGTTAAAACAGACAGGACCCGTGCGCTGATTGCAATGTCCTGTAATTCTTTTCCATAGGTCCCGCACTCCTCCAGCGCATGAAAATACCACTCCATCTGAAACTGCTCCTCATAACAGCGCCATTCTGAGGAAAACGGCTTTAATAAAAGCCCGCGCTCCCTGTCCCCCAGAAGATCCTCCATAAAATGCAGGCGTATGCGGTGGTACTCCTCACAATCCAGTATCCTCAGCCCGTGAAAACAGCCCGGAGGTATTATGACAAGGCTTCCCGGCCTGGGTATATAGGTTCTTCCCTCCACCATGTATTCCACATTTCCCGTTATCATATAATAGATCTCATAGCTGCCGTGGCAGTGCATCTTATACTCCATATCCGCCTCGTTGCTGCGGGTATGGGCATAGATCACCTTGCTTGTCTTAAAACTTTCCTCCTGGTACAATTCGGCCTCCCTGTGCTTCTGACTGTGTTTCTGACTGTGTTTCTATCTGTGTTTCTGACTGTGTTTCCGGCATCCATATTTCCATTGTATCAGCTTTTGCGCGATTTGCAATATTTCTTTGGCTTATGGCAATGGTTTTTGCAATATAAATATCATATAATATCACCTGTAAGCAAGAGAAATACAGCAAATAAATTGTTGCAAAAACCGAAAGGGCCCTCCCCCTTTCACACATTTTATCCCCCTTTATACACAATACAATATAAGAACGGCCAGGCATCCCCAGTGCCTGGCCGTTCTGTTTTGTTTTCTATGATTCTTTATGATTTTGAATGGGCGCCCCGCCCATTTTGTGGTACTCCACCTGATGTCCCGGCTGGGTCATGTCCTTCAGGTTCAGACATTGGTCCAGCTGGGCCTCTGTCATCAGCCCCTCTTCCAGCACCAGTCTCCTTACGGGAATCCCCGTTTCCATGGAGCGCTTGGCTATTTCCGCTGATTTTTTATACCCCAGCGCAGGGCACAGCGCTGTTGCAAGGGCTGCGCTGGACTCCACCAGCTTACGGCAGTGTTCCCTGTTGGCAGTGATCCCAAGAATACAGTTATCGATCAGTGTCTCCACCGCGCCCTTCATGGTATCAATGGATTCAAATATCTTATAGAAAATCACGGGCTCAAATGCATTCAGCTCCATCTGTCCGGCCTCTGCCGCCATGGTAACCGTAACATCATTTCCAATTACATTAAACGCCACCTGGGAAACCACCTCAGGGATAACAGGATTGATCTTACCGGGCATGATGGAAGAACCGTTCTGCTTGGGCGGCAGGTTGATCTCCCCAAGTCCCGCCCTTGGACCGCTGGATAACAGCCTGAGGTCATTACATATCTTGGACAGGTTCACCGCGCATATGCGCAGAACAGATGAGGTATGTACAAAACAGTCCAGGTTCTGGGTCGCGTCAAACAGGTCGTCCGCCTGGACGCAGTCCGTACCGCACACCAGGTTGATGTTGCGGATGATATGGAACAGGTACACGGGATTCACATTGATGGCTGTTCCCACCGCGGTTGCGCCAATGTTTAAATACTTCAGTTCGTCCATCTGCTCCCGTATGCGCCTGATATCCCTTCCGATCACAGCCGCATACGCCTCAAAGGACTGGCCCAGGCGGATGGGCACCGCGTCCTGAAGCTGGGTCCTGCCCATCTTTACCACATCATCAAATTCAATGGATTTCTGGTGAAGGGCTTTCTGAAGCCGATCCAGTTCATCGGTCAGGCCGGGCAGCAGGCCAAGGATGGTGAGCTTGCCCGCACAGGGTATCACATCATTGGTGGATTGCGCCATATTCACATGGTCATTGGGATGCACGATGGAGTAATCTCCTTTCTCGCCGCCAAGGATCTCGATCGCACGGTTGGCGATCACCTCGTTGGCATTCATATTGGCGGATGTACCTGCCCCGCCCTGTATGGCATCCACGATAAACTGCGGGTGGAGTTTACCTCCTATGATCTCGTCACATGCCTGGACAATGGCATTGCCCGTGCGCTCATCCAGCACATGGGCTGTCATATTGGTAAATGCAGCCGCCTTCTTGATCCTTGCCAGATTCTTAATAAACTCCGAATGAAGCGGCCTTCCTGTAATGTGGAAATTATTCTTTGCCCGCAATGACTGGACCCCGTAATATGCTTTCTGAGGCACCTCCATCAATCCTATGGAATCCGATTCCTCCCTGGTAGCCATAACTTTACCTTCCTCCTGTTATCTTGTGTGCCGGCGTCCGAACCCCCGGTCCGGCAATTTATATAATTGGAGCATATCACTTTCTGCATCAAAAGGAAATACTTTGGAGAATTATTTGTTTTATTAACTATATTAAGTTAAAACCTTATTTTAACAATATTTTTATTCATTTCTCCTAATTAAATTAAGTATCTTCAATATGTACAGGTATCAGGGTTATCAGGACAGGGCAGCATAGGGCAGACAATGATCATAATGCCAGACCCCGATACCTGCCCCGATGCCCTATTGATGTCCTGTCAATGCCCTATCAATACCCTATCATTGGACTTTAGGAAATCTACTGCTCTTTTACAAACTGTTTATCAAACTCCGCATTAAAATAATAGAAGTTCTTCTCATCCAGTTTGGATTTTATCTTTTCCAGGGCCTCCCCAAACCGCTGGAAATGGACCACCTCACGTGCCCTTAAAAACTTAAGGGGTTCACGTACTTCCGGATTTTCGATCACACGGATCAGGTTGTCATAAGTGGTCCTGGCCTTCTGCTCAGCCGCCAAATCTTCATGGAGGTCCGTGATGGCATCACCCTTGGACTGGAATTCGCAGGCATTAAAAGGTACCCCTGCCGCTGCAGTGGGCCAAAGGGCAGTTGTATGGTCTATATAGTAAGCGTCAAATCCCGCTGTCTTGGCCTGCTCTGCGGTCAGGTTCTTGGTCAGCTGATAGATGATGGCGCATATCATCTCAAGGTGGGCCAGCTCCTCTGTTCCGATATCGGTGAGAAGTCCTCCCACTTCCTTGCATGGCATGGTGTATCGCTGGGAAAGATAACGCATGGAAGCTGCAAGTTCTCCGTCAGGTCCGCCAAACTGGCTGATGATCAAAGAAGCGGTTTTGGGACAGGTCTGAGTGATGTTAACAGGAAATTGAAGTCTTTTTTCATAAGTCCACATTATACGGCACCTCCTTGATTATCCCAGGGAAGTGGTCCATCGGACCAGGTAAAATGTTTCTGGCCTGGGTATTTTGTCTTGCTTTCCGTTTTGTTATTTGTTTCAGGGCACACACAGTTTAATGTCAGAGGCTCGTACTCCTTGGCAAAGGTATCCAGAAGTTGCCTCCTCTGAGCCATGGCCTGGCTGAATGCGTCCAGGGCTTCCGGATCCAGAGGATGGGTATCCAGATACAGGTTCAGGTCATTTACCACAAAACTTACTTCATTGATCTGTTTGAGAAGCTGGCAGCGGTCAGGCATTTGTCCCACCTCCTGTTATAAAAAATGGAAGATCCAGGCCTGGGAATATGGTTCCCTGTTTCAGGGCCTTGGCTGGTTCATATGGTGTCTCCCATGGCTGCATGGGAACCGTAGCTATACCCAGCTGAAGCCCTGGTCCCGGCGCGGGAAGCTTATCCCCGCATCCGCAGGATGCAGGTGCAGGTTTGCTGCAATCGCATAAATTCATAATAACACTCCTTTCATAATGAACGTAACAACACGTGTCCTTATTATTATCTCTGGACCGCGGGTTTTTACCTTGCCAAATTTCTGTAAGATATCCCAGAATTTTTTACATGGATAAAAAATTACGATTTTATAACATAAAAAATATTGGCAAATCATTGACAGACAGTGCGTTATCTGGAGGAGGAACCTTTCTTTTTCCATATTTTCTTTTTGTTATTGTAATCGGGCTTTCCGGGGTGATCGGTGAAATGTCTTTTGGGGCTGGCCAATCAGGGCGGACCGGGGCTTATTTTCATTTTCCTGCCCAATCTGTTCCAGGCCATGCCGGGAAGCAATATCCTGATCATAGTATTTTTTGTGGCCGTGCTTTTTGCCGGGATCTCTTCCATGATCAACCTGTTTGAGGCGCCCATCGCCGCCATGGAACAGCAGCTTGGCTTAAGCCGCCGGATCTCCGTATCCCTTATAGTGGCCCTGGCTTTTCTCATTGTCATTTGTATCCGGGGGATCGTGGCTGACCGGATGGATTTTGTATCCATCTATATCTGCCCCCTGGGCGCCGGTCTTGCAGGCATTATGTTCTTCTGGGTATATGGATGGGATTTTGTGCAGAGTGAGGTAAGGAAGGGGCGCAGGCGGGAACCGGGGAAATGGTTTTGCTTTATGGCCAGGTATGTGTTCTGCGGATTGACCCTGCTTGTGTTCATTCTGGGAATCGTGTTTGGCGGTATTGGGTGAACATAACATCTTGACGCCTTCTCATGAATCGTAGTATACTTCTATCTATACGAGTGACTCCCTGTCACCTGATATCTGACAGGGAGTCCTTTGTTTCATTTCCACGAAAGATGAGGTAACAAAATGGCTTCTGAATCAACGCGCCAACCGCTCCGGGGGGATTCCGGCCAGCCGCCCCGGGAGAATCCCCTTGCTTCCACTCCCATTAACACGCTTTTAGCCCGCTTTGCCATTCCAAGCATCATAGCCATGCTGGTCAGCGCGCTTTACAACATAGTGGACCAGTTTTTTATTGGCCGCAGTGTGGGCATGCTGGGCAATGCAGCCACCAATGTGGCATTTCCCCTTACCATCACCTGCACGGCCGTATCACTGATGTGCGGGATCGGCGGCTCCGCCAATTTTAACCTGTCCATGGGGCGGGGGGACCGGGAGGAGGCTGAGCGGTATGCTGGCAACGCGGTCTTCATGCTTTTTGCCATCGGTATCATCCTGTGTCTGGCCGTCCGATTGTTCCTGAGCCCCATGATGGTCCTGTTCGGCGCCACACCGGACGTGCTGGACTATTCCCTTACCTATACAGGGATCACATCCCTTGGTTTTCCCTTCCTGATCCTGTCCACAGGCGGCTCCAATCTCATCCGGGCGGACGGAAGCCCCAGGTACTCTATGATGTGTACCCTGACCGGCGCTGTGATCAACACCATACTGGATCCCCTGTTTATATTTGGATTCAACATGGGAATGGCCGGAGCCGCTTTGGCAACCATCATAGGCCAGTTTGTATCCGGTCTCATGGTGATCGGTTACCTGACCCGGTTTAAGACAGTGCACCTGTCCCTGCACTCCCTTAAGCCCATACCATCCCATTTAAAAGCCATTGCCGCCTTGGGCATGGCCCCCTTCTTTAACCAGATGGCCATGATGGTGGTACAAATCGTGATGAACAATGTCCTGCGCCATTACGGAGCACAGTCCCATTATGGCAGCGAGATCCCCCTGGCCTGTGCAGGCATTATTACCAAAGTAAACATGATCTTCTTTTCCCTGGTCATCGGTCTGTCCCAGGGTCTTCAGCCCATTGTCAGCTTTAACTACGGGGCAAAAAAATACAGCCGTGTGCGTGAAGCCTACCTAAAGGCAGTCTGCATCGCCACAGCCATATCCGTATTTGCATTTTTGTGCTTCCAGCTGATCCCCCGCCAGATCATAAGCATATTTGGTTCGGGAAGCGAGGAATACTTTTACTTTGCGGAGGAGTACTTCCGTATCTTCCTGTTTTTTACATTTATAAACGGGCTTCAGCCCATTACAGCCAACTTTTTTACATCCATCGGCAAGGCGGCCAAAGGCATCTTCATCTCCCTGACCAGACAGATCATCTTCCTTCTGCCCCTGATCGTCACCCTTCCCATGATCTTCGGGATCGAGGGCGTCATGTTCTCTGCCCCTGTGGCGGATCTGATGGCCGCTGTATTAGCGGTTACATTCGTGGTGCGGGAACTGAGGCATATGAAACATCTTCCTGAGTAAATTCAAGGGACGTGCATGGGCGCGTCCCTTGGGCTTTTATGGGGGCTTTACCCTATGGTCAGCTGATATAGTTGGCAAATGCCTCACATGCCTTGGTATCATTTTCCATGACAAATGACAGTGTCAGTTTCTTGCTGCCTTCGATCATGACCATCACGAGATTCTTATCCTCGATCAGATCCTCTGCCATGGTCCTCATAAGGATTGTCACGCATCCGCTGGTGGAGATCAATTCCTTCATAGTCTCCAGGCGGATATCCATATTATATTCCTTAGGGACAAACCCCTCATCGATACAGAATTTGAGAAGCTGTTTATACAGCCTTTCATCCCCTTTCATAAGCACAAACTGTTCTGCCTTAAGTTCAGAAAGCTGTATGCTGTCGCGCAGGGCAAGGTGATGGTTCTTATTCATCACTGCTACCAGATAATCCTCCCGTATGGGCAGGATCTTCCTATACTCCCATTCCACCAGTTCTTTATAAGTAAAACCCGCATCCAGTTTTCCGGTACGGATCATTTCTTCCAGTTCATTGGACCGGTACTCATCCATGCTGATCTTTATATTGGGCTGTATGGTGCCGAATTCCTTTATGATCTGAAGGATGTCATACTGTTTTGTAAAATACAGGCTTCCCAGCTGAAGGCTTGCATTTTCACTGATGGAATATTCCTGAAGCCGGCCGATCATTTTCTCATACTCGCCATACATAAAAACAATATAAGGGTATAATACCTCCCCGGCTCCGGTCAGCTTTACCCCTTTTTTATCCTTATCAAATATCTTGATGAACAGCTCATCCTCCATGGCTTTTATCTGCTTAAACAAGGTGGACTGCATCATTCCCAATTTATCCGCTGCCTCTGAATACCTCTTTGTCTCACATATTGTCAAAAAACATCTCATCTGCGTTACTGTCATAATTAACCCCTTAATATCAAACCAATGCTATTCCCATCTGTTGAGTATATCACAGCTGATACCAACATGTAAAACAATAAGCCGGCATTCCTTATTTAAGAATGTCAGCTTATTGCCATATACTTTGCCATTAACTTTGCCATTTACCTGAGAGCAGTTTTACTGCTCAAACATGTTTAATGTGTACCGTATAGGATCGCTCCCTGTTTTAACAGCAGGTCCTGAAGCTCGTTAACGGATTCCTCCAGCTGTCTGGGGGTGATCCCCTTCCCGGCACAGATGGCAGCGGCGCAGCCTGCGGCCTGTCCGGTCACCATGGTCTGCTGCAGGAAACGGTTATGGGAAGGTCTGTCCGTGGAAATGGCCTTTCCTGCTACCAGAATGTTCTCCAGTCCCTTGACCACCAGCGTCCTGTAGGGGATATCATTGGAACCGCCATCCTTTGGATGCCTTGCCACGGACGCAACGGTCAGTGTTCCGTTAGTGGTGTTCTCATCCGTGGGAAGCACATGCTTGGGCCCGGTGGGGAAGGAGCTCTTTCCGATTACATCCTCAAACTTCCTGGCCTCAGCCACATCCTCTGCGGTCAGGATATAGTCCCCGACCACCCTTCTGGTCTCCCTGATCCTGGCCTCAGGGCATACTCTGGTGATGTACATGGACTCAAAGCCCGGAACGTACTTTCGGAAAAATTTATATGCGATTTCATTCTGTTCCCTTGCCTCGATCTCCACCCTTGTAAGATCCCTTACATCGGTACAGTCCACATGCCCCACCTGGGAGGAGTGCTGGAAATGGGCCTGGATGCGTCCGCCTTCCCTTGGCATGATAAAGAATCCCACACCGCTGTAATTATGCCACTCCCCCACCTTCATTGCTTTTTCATGCAGGCATACAAAGCCCATGATCTCGCCCACATCTTCGATGGTCTTTACATTTTTCCGGATCTCGTCCCGGATCTCATCCTCGTTCATATTAATATAGGGATCATAGATATGGTTAAAATCAAACTCCTCCAGATGGTTCATAAAGTATTCCATAAACCGGTCCCAGTCCACCCCATCGCAGGTAAATGCAACCGTGGCCGGTTCCAGGAGGTCTTTTGGCAGAATGTCTGTCTGGGCGCCGGCCATATAGCAGACCTCTCCCTCCCCCGTGCAGTCAATGACCACCTTCCCAAGCACCATGGACCTGCCGCCCGGGTGTTCGCAGATGACCCCCTTGACCTCATCACCTTCCCGGACCACTTCCGTAACCAGGGAGTGGAGCATAAACTCACATCCGGCCTCGGTGAGAAGCTGATAAATGTACATGCCAAACCAATCCGGATCTATGTAGTTAAACTGGTAAGCGGCTCTCCACTTCTGATGGTGCTCCGCCATGGCATGTCCGTCCTCCAGCATCATGTCGTAAATCTCCTTGGAGATTCCGCCCACGATCTGTTCATGCCTTGCATTATATAACCAGGCAAAGGAAAATCCTGGCGGTCCGGAATAATTCATCTGGCCTCCCAATTGGCCCACACGCTCTATGATAAGGGTCTTTGCACCGGCCCTGGCCGCCGCAATGGCTGCTGATACCCCGGAGGTCCCTCCTCCGCATACAATTACATCATATTCGCCGTAATATCCTAACATCTCTCCACCTCCTGATTAATGTGTTCCGTATAATATAGCGCCCTGTGAGATCAAGATCTCCTGAAGTTCGCTTACATTCTCCTCCAGCTGCCTTGGGGTGATCCCGTCCCGGGCACAGAGCGCCGCCGCCACACCGGCCGCCTGACCTGTGACAATGGTCTGCTGCAGGAATCTTTGATGGGATGCCCGGTCCGCTGACACGGCCTTGCCTGCCACAAGGATATTTTCCAATCCTTTTACCACCAGTACCCTGTAAGGAATATCATTGGATCCCATATCCTTGGGAACAGCCATGTGCTCCAGGGCAAGGGCCCGGCCGTTCACTGCGTGTTTTGCCCCTGTGGGGAAGGCGCTCTTTCCGATCACGTCATCAAACTTTCTGGCATCCCTGATATCTTCAAACTTCAGCACATAATCCCCCATCACACGCCTCGTTTCCCTGATCCTGGCTTCCGGACATGTCCTGGTAATGTATGCATTCTCAAACCCGGGCACGTACTTCTTAAAGAACCGCCATGCCATCATATTCTGCCTGCGGCACTCCACTTCTACCTGGGTGATCCCTCTTACCTGGGAGCAATCGCACAGATCCTCCTGGGATGAATGCTGGAAATGGGCCAGTATCCGGCCTTCCTTAGGCATAAGGAAAAAGCCTACCCCTGATTTATTGTGCCACTCTCCAGTCCATGTGGCCCTCTTTTTGAATCCCAGGTATCCCATCACCTCGCCGATCTCCAGAATATCGTCAATTTCCATGACTCTCTGTCTTATTTTTTCATCTGTCCATTTGCTGTAAGGATTGTAGATCTGATTAAAGATAAAGTCATCGATGTGTTCATGGATATATGTTACTACTTTGTCCCAGTCCACGCCGTCAGCCGTAAATGCGACCGTGGATGGCTCCAGGATCTGTATGGGTGCGGTCTCGCATTCCGCTCCTGCCTGATAACACACCTCACCCTCTCCGGTACAGTCTATGACTACTTTGGCCAGCACCGCCGATCTGCCGCCCGGATGTTCACATATCACGCCCTTTACCACATCCCCTTCCCGGATCACCTCTGTCACCAGCGAATGGAGCATTAGTTCCACGCCCTCTTCCCTGCAGATCTTGTATACCAAAAGCCCCCACCAGTCGGGATCCACATAGGAAAATGTGTAATGGCTTCTGTGCTCAACCAGCATATGGGGCAATGCATGTCCCTCATCCAGCAACCGTTTGTGAGTTTCCTCCGCAAATCCAGCAATGATCTGTTCCTGTCTTCCGTTAAACAAGTGGGCAAAGGAGAATCCCGGAGGGCCGGAAAAATTCATCTGTCCGCCTAACTGCCCCACCCTCTCGATCAAGAGGGTCTTTGCCCCGGTTCTTGCTGAAGCAACCGCAGCCGTCACACCGGAGGTCCCTCCTCCGCACACAACAACATCATAATTACCATATAGTCCTAACACTTCTCTATTCCTCCTCTCTCATTATCCTCTCATCAATCCTGCAGATCTTCATTACACTGTATCAATATCTTAAGGCACTTCCCTCCTGCGTGCTCATCAAAAGCCTCAGGCCCACGGCTCAGCGGATACACCTCCCGGATAAATTCATCCAGGTCCAGTTCCTTCAGCATCTGCACGGCTCTTGGAAAACTGTATGGAGAAAGAAAACATCCTGTAAAGGTCAATTCTTTTTCAAAAAATGTCCGGTAAAGGTTGACCGGCATCTCAAAATCATCGGGATACATGGAGCCGTACTCTACTAATCCTCCCTTTGCCGCGATCTGGGGCAGCAAACCTACTGCTCTGGCAGAACCGGAGCAGTCGATCACCACATCAAACCCCAGTCCCCGGGTGATCTCCATTGACCGGCCCACCACATCCTCAGATGACGGATCTATGGTGAATTCCGCTCCGTACCTGGCAGCCGTCCCGCGCCTTTCCAGCACAGGTTCTATCATGGTAAGGGAAGTTGCCCCAAAACGCTTCACGCACTGCAGTACCAGCTGTCCAATGGGACCTCCCCCACACACGGCCACTCTCTGGCCTATTTTTATACATGCCTTGTCAACCATTCTCACCGCAATGGAAACAGGCTCTAAAAGGCATCCCTTTTTCAGCCCCACCTCCGGCGGAAGCTTATGTACCATGGACTCGTGCCATACTACATACTCGGACATCCCGGGACTTTTGTAACGCTTAATATTAGGGCAAAACTGCTGCTGTCCGTTCTGGCAGTAGTAACAGGTTCCGCAAAAGGCGGATGGATTTCCTCCAATCCTGTCCCCTACCTTAAGTCCGCTCTTTCCAGCCTGGGAGCCAAGTTCCACGACCACGCCCGATACCTCATGCCCCAGTCCCCTGGGGCCTGTTATGGGGCCGAATATCCCCTCCACAATATGGGGGTCTGAACCGCAGATCGCGCAGTAAGCAACCTTGACCTTTACATCCTCCGGTCCCACGTCCCTGTCAGGAAATTCGCATACCTCCAGCTTCCCCCTGGTATGTTGGTCCTTATCTTTCAGGCTTCCCTGTTTAATGGCACATAATGTTTTCATCTGGATTCCTCTCACTTTCACTATTTAAATAGCAGGTTGGGCAATATTTCCACGATCTGAGGGAAAAACATGATCAGGGCAATAACCGCCAGCATACCCGGAATATATCTGACCGCCTCTTTCGTGACCGCCTTCACAGGCAGCTTGGCAACCCCCGAAACAACAAACAGGCATATACCAAAAGGCGGTGTTATGATTCCCACCATCAGGCTTAGTATCATCAAAACCCCAAAGTAAACCGGATCAATGCCCATACTCTTTACCACCGGCATGATGATCGGAGCCAGCAGCAGTACAGCTGCGGTTGTATCCATAAAACATCCTATAAGAAGGAAAATGATAACGCATATAAAGATAACTACGATCACACTGGAATTTTCCGCAATTCGCTGCATGGCTGAGGCTATCATCTGGGGCAGTCCCTCCCTGGTTATGATCCAGGAAAACATGCTTGCTGATGTCATAATGATAAACAGCGGCCCGCATGCCTCCGCAGTATCCTTGCATGTCTCCCACAGGTTCCTGATGGTAACTTTTTTATAGCAGATCCCCAAAAAGATGGAATACCACACAGCGATCACAGCAGCTTCCGTGGTGGTACAGATTCCTGTGAGAATGCTTCCCAATATAATGATAAATGTGAGAAGGGCGGGAAATGCCTTGGGTATGGTCATGAGAGCCTGCCTTGCAGGGATGGGTGAACACGGCATTGCCTTTCCCTTTTTGGTAAAATGAGCGATCAGAAATACCTGAAAGCACAAAGCGCTGCACAACAGCACGCCCGGGATCACTCCTCCAAAAAACATGCTGGCTACCGAAATCTGGGAAATAGCCCCCAAAAGTACCATGGCCGCGCTGGGCGGTATGATCGGCCCTATAATGGATGATGCGGCTGTCACACCGGCTGAAAAGGCGGGATCGTAACCGGCCTGTTTCATCATCTTCATTTCTACCAGGCCCAGTCCGCCTGCATCTGCAATAGCGGAACCCGACATGGATGCAAACATGGCCGATGCCACACAGTTTGCATATGCCATCCCTCCCCTGAAACGCCCTACCAGGGCAAGGGAAAGATTAAACAGACGGTCCGTAACACCGCATGTGTTCATCAAACGCCCTACCAGCATGAACCCGGGAAGGCACAGAAGGGTAAATGAATTCAGATAGGCCATCATGTTCTGGGACAATATGGTAACCGGCATCTTTTCATTCATGGCCAGCCATATCAGTCCTGGAATTCCCAGTGCATACAGCACAGGAAACCCCAACAGCATCAGCACCAGAAAACTGATGATCACTACAATCATACTTGTACTCATATCTACTCCCCCTTCCCTTCCTCATTTCCGATTCCCATAAACGCATCAACCCGTTTTAGCATTTCCAGGTTTTCCTTCCTTTCCTGCTCCATACGCGCCTTTTCCTTTTCTTCCTTTCGCTGACCAAAATAATCATACCCAGGCACAAAATCATTGACCATATCCACCACGATGGCCAGGGCCATATACGCACCAAACATCAATACGGGAAGATAATACCAGTATCTGGGCAGCTTTAACGCTGCGCTGACATTGGTGAGCTTTGGCAGCAGTCGGATCACGCTGTAGGTCACAACCCCAAAAAAGATAATTTCTCCAATACGGATCATACTTCTTAAAACCTTCTGCATATTGGCGGGCAGGGAGCCGGATAAAAAATCTGCTACCACATGCTCTTTGGTCACAGTGGTCAGGGAGGCGCTCAAATAACAAAGCCATACAAGAAGCAGGCAGCATATCTCCTCAATCCATGAAATAGCATGGGAGAATATGTATCTTGAAACAATACCTACAGACACAATCATGATAATGGCAACCATAACTGCTCCTGCAATATTTTTGATCACATCATAACTGACCAGTATAAACCGGTTCAAAGCCTTTGTGAGTGATTTCATTAAATCCTCCTTTCTACGTATTCAGGGTAGAACAGGGGCCTTCCATACGGATGCCTCTCATATGGAAGGCCCTTATCGAAGAGATTGCCTTTTATTTTCCTAAGATTTCTAATATTTCGTCATACGTCCCCACCGGCCATTCACCTGCTGCCTCATACTTATCAGCCATTGCCTCCATGGGCGCCTGCAGTTTTGCCACCTCTTCGGGAGGAAGTGAAATCACTTCTATGCCGGATTCCTTCATCTTTACCACATTGGTCACAAGGGCCTCATCGGCCAGCTCTGAATAGTATTTTCCCGCTTCCAGGGCCGCTTCCACGATCAGATCTCTCTGCACATCCGTAATACTGTTGTACAGGTCATTATTCATGTACACATACATGGAATCAAAATAGGAATTAAGCTCTATGAGATACTGGGCCACCTCGTAAAATCCCATGGTGTAGGCAGCGTCCTCCGTACACCAGATCGCCTCCACGATTCCCTGCTGGAGCGCCAGCAGCGACTCGTTATAAGCAATGGGCGTTGGATTCATGCCTACCTCTGAAAATGATTCCATGGTGATGTCCACCTGGGGAACCCTGACCTTTAAGCCTTTCATGTCCTCCACTGTATGGATCTCCCGGTTGGATACCAGGGCCGTGCCATTCCTGTACCAGTTGTTTGCAATGACTTTAATATTGTTCAGTTCACAGAACTTGTCCTTCCATCCCTCGCAGAGCTCACTTTCATTTATTTTCCTGTAATCCTCTTTTGACGTACAGGTGAAGGTAAGACTCCCCACCTTTGCCTCAGTTACCCCGTTATTGGTCATGAAATTGGCTTCCAGGAACAGGTCAATGGACCCCTGTCCTGTCATTTCCAGCTGATCCACTGCCGCCCCCAGCTGGGAGGACGGGAATGTATTCACAACAATGGCCCCGCCGGACTTTTCCTCAATGTATTCCTTCATATAGGTCATTGCCTGGGTGGAGATATCATCCGCGGCTCCCGTGGATCCCATGGTCAGTTCCAGGGAACCGTAATCCACACCGCTGCTTCCGGTTTCATCGGTTTTTGCATCTGTTTCCACGGCGCTCTCTGCTTTTGGAGCTTTTGCAGGCGCCTCTGTCTCTTTGTTCCCTCCGCAGCCGTACAGCAGGGAAGATGATACTAACATGATCATAGCCAGCAATAAAGACCTGTTTTTCTTATACATGAGTACCTCCTTATGATTGTTTGAACTCCTCTATGCTTCTTGCAATGGTTCCGTCCGGAAGCGCAATGGGCTCGATGCATCCCTCGCTGTGCAGCGCCCATGGCAGGATGACGCCGGAATGGCCTCCCCTTCCTCCGATGGTAACTACCTCCACATCCTTTGGTGATCTGGTTACAGGCATGGGATGTTTATTCTTAAAGCTTGCAGGCCTTACCGGCACCAATCCCCTGTTCTTCACCATGGGTGTCTCATGATAGGCATATGTATGGATGTGCTCCTGAATCATTTCCTTTGTAAATCCGGCCTTTTTAAGCATCATTGCATGGTCCGGTGTAAGGCAGACGATCATGGGTCCGGGCATATATGCATTGTTGGAACCAAGGGTGGTGCAGCAGGCAGTGATGGTATCCAGCAGATCATATCCATCCAGGCTGAGAAAATCAATGATGTCATGGATGGGCTCTGCCTTCAGCACATAAACCGTGGTGGTATCCTTATCGTAGTGGTCCTCATTGATCATGTTCCACTGCGCCACATCCGGCTCTTCCGCAAAGCAGTAAGTAAATTCGGCCTGGGAAGCAATACAGTCCAGATCGCACACCCCGGGAACTGAGCGGAACACATTCATCATTACCAGATTGACCGCCCTGCCGATGGTTGCGTTCATGGGCCAGCCCGGTCCCTGGCATCCCTGTTTGCCCGATATTCCGATCTCCTGGGCAATGGGACCGGACACAAGCACCAGATTCCCTCCCGGATGGGAGGTGGTGACTGACTGGTTCAGGTTATATAAAGGACTGTTAAGGGCCTTAAATGCTGCGATCAGCACCGGCATGGATTTGGGAACACACCCGGCCATTACCGCCGCCACTGCCACATCCCTGACCATTACGGTCCGCCCGCTGGGACCGCTGGCATCGCACAGCACCGTGTCCTCTGCATAGGGACAATACTCCATCATTGCCTCGTAGCGTCTTCTGGTGGGAGGAATAATGGGAAGCCCGTCACTGATATGCATTTCGTTAAAATATGCGTTTACCTCCTCCATATATGCTCCGGGTTCGTGAGACCGCTCCTCATCTGCGTCAAGCTCCAGAGGCAGGAGGCCATTTTCTGCCGGAGCCACCTTGTCCATCTTAAAATCAATATGGGCCAGTTTTTCCAACTGGTCCCCATTGGATGTGAGGGAACTGATAATGTACTCCCATTTCAAATCCACCTGGGCCGCCACTTCCTCCACTGTACTGGCCTGATAGATGTCCACTGAACACAGGCAGAGATGGCCTGCCCTGTATACTCCCACGCCCTCGGTTATGGCGGTTCCTGGAGGCGCCGTCATGTATACGGTGGGGATTCCCAGCTTCTCAAGGGCAATGGTCACCACCGTGGTGGAGGAAGAGGTACCCATATCCCCGAATGCCACAATGGCAGCCGTGGGCTTTTCTTTGGCCAGGACCGATGCATACTCATACAGCTTTTTTGCATCCTTGCCCCTGACGGTTTCCGTGTACTCCACAAAATTGGTAATGCCCAACTCTGTAAAGTGCTCTTTAATCCGGTCAAACACCGTATAATAATTACAGAATCCCAGTTTGGTGTTATTGTAAAACAGGATCTTCCCATTTCTCAGTTCATCCAGGGTAACCCTCCTGGCCAGCTCAATCACTTCTCGTTCCTGATGTCCTCTGGGGTCAAGCAATGCATCCAATTTCATTTTTTTGATCTCCTCTCTTTTAAAACTGTACCTACATTTTCCATTCGCAATCGGCCGATTGTATAATTTTCATCATTTAACTATAGATATTTCGATATTTTTATTATATTCTAACTATATTCAATAAGCAATTCCGCTTTAAGATGTATTTTTTGCCATTTTGGAATAGATATATCTATATTATTTGTGCATTTTATCATTAGCGCAAAGAAACCAGACTTTGTTTCCAAAGTCCGGCTTCCTGACAGTTGATCCTAAATTGAATTGTCTTTGCTTTAATGATTCTTGATATACCGTATAAAATCCACGATCACCTTTTTATTGTAATCGTATTTTGTGATCAGGGAAAAGTGAAATTCCGGCAGTTCATGGATCCGTCTATACACGATCCCTGTCCCTGCGATCCGTTCCGTCACCTTTTTTGGAAGCACGGATATACTGCTGCTCTGCTTCACAATGGTCCAAATGGCACTGATCCACACCCCGTATGCCCTGATCTTAGGTGTTATATCCCGTTTCTGGAACTCTTCCAGGATAAAGTTTTTAAAAAAGGGTTCATCCCGCTCCGAGATCAGGACCAGCTCCTGGTTCCCCAGCTGTTCCAGGGTCACGGTATCCCTCATGGCAAGGGGATGGTTTTCATTCATCACAGCCACCATCTCATCCTTTACAAGGGGATACTTATTATACTTATCCGTGGATACCAGCTTGCTGAACATCATACATGCATCCACCCGGTCCGTGTCCAAAAGCTCCATCCCATGCTGGGAATTGATCTCTTTAATGTTTACATTCACACCGGGGTTATCCTTAATGTACAGGGAAATGCCGTTCATCATTCCATAATAGGAGAGAAACGAGATGGCTGCAATGCGAAGCAGACTCCGGCCATCCGTGTACCCGGCCAGGGCCTCTTTCATCATCTCATATTCATTGGAAATATGGACTGCATACGGCAGAATCGCCTTTCCGGCTTCTGTCAGCTCAATGGTCCGGGGATGCCTTATGAACAATTCCATATCAAGTTTTGTCTCCAGGCTCTTGATCCGTTTTGACAGGGATGACTGGGACAGGTAGAGCTCCTCTGCCGCCGTTGAAAAGTTCATATACTTTGACAGGGCTGTAAAATAGTAAAATAAAGATAAATCCAATGTTCTCTCCTTCTTAAAACAGCTGCCATATCAACTATTACATTTGCCATAGATCTTCTTAAATGCTGATGGGGTCATTCCCTCACTTAATTTAAAATACTTCTCAAAGCTTTTTAAGCTGCTGAAACCGCATGTTCCGGCCACCACCTCAAGGCTGTGGGGCGTAAGGCCCAGCAGTACCTTAGAATACCCCACCCGGTACTGGATCAGCAGTTCCCTGAAGCTTATATTATAATAAAGCTTTATGATCCGCTGAAGCTGCCGGGTGGAATAATTGAGTTCGTCCGCAACTGACTGGAGAGTCAGCTCCCTTGTAAAGTTTTTGCCAATATAATCATTGATCTGAATAGCCTTATTGACAAAATCAACCTCCCTGGCAGCGTCCTCCTCTAATCTCTTCCTGTTATTTCCAAATGCCTGAAGGGTACAGATAAAAAGATTGCCCAGGTGGTTCTTCAGTTTGGAGTACTCCCCAACTGTCCCTTCCCCGATCCCTTCACAGATATCGTCAATTATCCTGATACAGCTTCCCTTGTCTTCCGTCACCCCAAAACGGCTGGACATAAGGGTTTTAACAAGCTCCTGCTCCTCCCTGATCCATTGGGGCGCGATCTGGCTGTCCTGCAAGGCGTAGGTAAGTTCAAATGACATTGTCAGGCATTCCACCGGTATATCCGGATAGATCTTCAGCTTATGGCGGATATTGCCTCCCATATACAGGATCTCATGTTCCCTGACTGTGACGATGTCCGTACCGATCCCTACCTTAATCTCACCGGACAGCACATATATGATCTCACTGAATTCATGGGAATGATAGAAATGGACATCCGTCTGGTTGTAATAAGAAATATTGTTGACATGCAGATCAACCCCCAGCAGAGAAACCCTGGCGGAAAAGCCTTTGATACGCCGCAATAACTGATAATCCACCCCGCACCACCCTCTTCCTTATCCCAGCATATATATCATTTATTTTACCAAAAGCTGGAACAAGAAGCAAGTCTCATCCTGGCATAAGGAGCACTGCCTTAATTACTTTTCCGCTCAGGGAATCCGTAAATGCTTTGTTGATCTCCTCAAAGGGGTAGGTACGGATCAATCGGTCCACAGGATACCTCCCCTCCCTGTAATACCTGAGCAATTCAGGTATAAACAGGTCCGGGATCCCGTTTCCTTCCGACACGCCGTACACGGTCCTGTTGGCCATATCCCTTCCTGTGTTTACATTGATCTCACAATTAGCTGCAAAGGCTGTCCTTCCGCTGTACGCAGCGGAAAGAAGGGCCATCCTGGCAAATTCCGGCACGCCTGTGGTATCAATGGCAAAGCCGCAGCCCTGCCCGGTGATGTTCTTGATCCTATCCATGATGCGTGGGTTTGTCCTTCTGTTTATTGTGTGGGTTGCCCCCAGTTCCCTTGCAAGTCCCAGGCTTTCATCATTTCCTCCCACAGCTATGATGATCCTGCATCCCGCGATCCTGGCCGCCATCACTGCGCTCATTCCCACCGTACCGCAGCCAAATACAGCCAGGCTGTCCCCAAACCCCGGCTTCATCTGGTTTAATACGATCCCTGCTCCTGTCTGCACCCCGCATCCCATGGGCGCTATGACGGAAAAGGGGATGTCCCTGTCCTCTACCAGTACTGCGCTGCTTTCATGGACAACCGCATATTGGGCAAAGGAAGACTGGGCGAAAAAATGTGATATCTTCTTCCCGTTCCTGGACAGCCTGTGTGTTCCGTCCCGCATCCCACCTCCAAAATTAATCTTTACCATGTGGGTACATCCATAGGGCCGGGAATGCCTGCATTCCTCACAGGACCCGCAGGTGCCATAGGTCAGCCCCACATGATCACCTGGCTTTACCTTCCTGACTCCCCTTCCTGTTTTTATTACAATACCGGCGCCCTCATGTCCCAGCACTGCCGGAAAACCAAGAGGATACCTGCCTCTGACAGCACCGCTGTCCGTATGGCAGATTCCTGCCGCCCTGATCTCAACCAGGATCTCCCCTTCCCCGGGTTCCTGAAGTTCTACCTCCTCTATGGAAAATTCCTCATTCAATCCATTGGTGACCGCTGCCCTGATCTGCATATGTTTGCCCCCTTTTCCTCTCCCTGTTCCATTACCACACGGTGTACCCGCCATCCACTGTAATGTCGGTCCCTGTCATATAGGAGGACAGACCGCCTGCCAGGAATGCCACCACCCCCATAATCTCATCTAAGCTTCCAAAACGCCTCATGGGAATCATCCTGGCAGCCTCGTCCATGATCGCGCGGTCCCACCCATCGTGGAGCCCTGACAGGATAATGCCCGGGCTGATGGAATTTACCCGTATTCCGTATTCCACATAATCCATTGCCATGGATTTGGCCAGATGCCTGACTGCCGCTTTTGTGGCCGGGTATCCGGGGGCGTACCTGGCCCCTGTCTCCGGTTTTTTATTGATAATAGCTCCAGACATGGAGGAAGTAAAAATAATGCTTCCTCCATGCCCGTCCCGTTTCATAACATTTGCTCCATATCTTCCGGTGAGAAGCATTCCTGTCAGATTGATCCCAATGATCTTATTCCAGTCTTCCATGGAAATATCAGAACCCCTGTTAACACCGCCCGCAATACCCGCATTGCTGAACAGGATATCCAGTGTGCCAAACTCCCTTACAGCATCCTCCATGAACGTATCCACCGACTCCTCATCCGCCACATCACCGGTGAGGGGAACTGCTTTTATTCCAAACTTAGTTTCCAGATACCCGGCATATCCTGTAAGCTGCGTCAGCCGGGATGAAATATCCATCAGCGCCACATCCGCCCCCAATTCCGCAAAGGCATGGGCACAGCTTCGTCCAATCCCTCCTGCAGCCCCTGTCACAAGGGCCTTTTTCCCCTTTAGCCCAAACATGTCCCTGACACTCCCCAGCTGTTCCATTTTCAACGAATTATAATCCATTAAGTAACCTCCTCCTGTAAATCTCCTTCTGTTTTCAGTTAACCCCATTATATCCGCACTTAACTTTTACCATAAAGTTCATCTTGCGACATCTTTGTCAAAGTTGTGGCATTATTTGAACTACTAATCCTCCTGTCATTGTTCTACATTAAATTCAGATTGACTTTAAGGAGGTGACAAAATGTCAGAATGCAGATTTATGCATGTGGGCATGACAGTCAGTGATCTTCAGCAGACCGAGGCGTTCTATACACGGTATTTTGGTTTCAAACAGACTCTGGACAGCTGCTTTAAGCCGGAATTTTTTGCAGCCTATGAATCCCTGTATCATCTTCCCAATGGCACGGGATGCCGCTTTGGCTTCCTGGAAGCGCCGGACGGAACTGTCATTGAGCTCTTCCAGTTCAGCGTCCAGGTTCCATGCGAGGCAGCTGTTTGGAACAAGCCCGGCTATCACCATATCTGCCTGAGGGTACCTGATATAAAAGAGATCTGCCAACGCATGGAAGAGGAAGGCGTGGAGTTCTTTTTTAAACCGTCTGAGCGCGGAAAAAAGGGAGAAGACAAGTACTGGGTATTCTTAAAGGATCCTGACGGAAACATGATCGAACTTCAGCAGAATTAGGAGGTAACCTATGAATGACAGGAACGAAGTGGACAGGCTTAAAGATCTGGCCTGTGAAATGAGGAAAAAGCTGCTGTACCTGTGCGGTCACTATGAAGGCAGCGTTCATATTGGAGGCGACCTTTCCATGGCAGACCTTCTGGTCGGTCTTTTTCACCACGGACTCCATGTGGACCCGGAAAACATTTCCATGGAGGACAGGGACCGGTTTATCCTGTCCAAAGGCCACGGAGCCGTATGTATGTATATTGCCATGGCTATGAGAGGATTTTTTGATTATGATGAGATACTCTCCACCTACGGGAAACTGGACAGCGCATTCGGAATGCATCCCTGCAAGGTCCAGCTGCCGGGCGTGGAATGCTCCACAGGTTCTCTGGGGCACGGACTGTCCATGGCCGTGGGAATGGCCCTTTCCGCCAGGTATAAAAAACAGGGACACCGCGTTTTCTGCATGCTGGGAGATGGTGAGACCACCGAGGGATCCGTATGGGAAGCCGCCCTTACCGCCCCTTCCTACAAGCTGGGAAACCTGATTGCCCTGATTGACAGAAATAAACAGTTTATGACCACGTTTTCCGAGAAACCTATGATCCTGGAGCCATATGGGGATAAATGGAAATCCTTTGGCTGGAATGTGAAAGAGATTGACGGACATGATATGGCGCAGATTATAAATGCCCTTGACAGCCTGCCCTCCTGTGATTCGCATGTGCCCACTGCTATTGTATGCCACACAGTCAAAGGAAAGGGCGTATCTTTTATGGAGCGCAACATTGGCTGGCATGCAGGTTCCCTTTCCCTGGAGGATATGGAACAGGCCATTGCCCAGGTAGATGCTGCGCGATGCAGGGAAAGGAGTGTGACATCATGAGTAAAACCACCAACTTCAGCCTTCGTCTATCCGGTAGAAGCGTGATTGGGGACACGCTCCACGAAATCGGAGCAGCGGACAGCCGGCTTTTTGTGTGCACTCCGGATATTGGCGGTGCATTAAAGTCTTTCCGTGACGATTTCCCGGAGCGGTATATTGACACCGGCATCACGGAACAGAATGTCATTGGCCTGGCTGCCGGACTGGCCCTGGAAGGCAATATTCCCGTGGTCATGGGAATGATCCCATTCCTGTCCATGAGAGCCTGCGAACAGGTGAGGACCGATGTGTGCTACCAGAATCTGCCTGTGCGCATCATTGGGACAGGGGGAGGCCTTACCTCTGGCGGCGGCTCCACCCATAACGCCATGGAGGACATCTCCATCATGAAAACCTTTGTGAATATGACCGTGCTCTCCATCGGCGACCCCAACCTGATACGTGACGCGCTGTATATTGGAATGGAATACCCGGGTCCCATGTATATCCGCCTGGCACAGGGTAAATCTGACACTGTCATCTATGAAAAGGGCAGCGTATCCCTGTCCATAGGAAAGGGAATCGTGGCAAGGGACGGCCGGGATCTGACCATCTTTGTCCACGGCGAACTGATCGTGGATGCATTGTCCGCTGCCCGGATGCTGGAAGAACAGGGAATCCAGGCCCGTGTGGTGGATATGGTATCCATCAAACCCCTGGATGACGAACTGGTCCTACGGTGCATCAAAGAAACCCAAAATATCCTGGTCCTGGAGGACCATCTTATGTACGGAGGACTGGCAAGTTCCATCGCCGACCTGATCTGCGACCGTCAGGTCTTTCCCAGACAATTCAGACGGATGGGAATCCCCCAGGTCTATGCCGGTTTCGGAAGCGGCCCCCAGCTGCGGGAAAAATATCATTACGACAGCCGGTCATGCTTTCAGGCCGCCTTGGAAATGGTTAAAGGGCCGGACGGAGCAAATTAGCTGCCGCCTGACCCCTGGAGTATATTAACCCCTGGAGGATGTTAATGCATCTCGCCCTTCCGCCCATACCTGCCCTCAATCTCCTGCTGGGATCTGCCGCCGGCCTCCAGCATATTTTCCAGGATCTCTTCCTTTGTCCTGCCTGCGGTGTCCCTGCCCGCAGGTATGACATAGTTGCATTCATTGTCATCCATAAAACGGGCGGCTTCCAGAAGGCGCCTTTCATCCTCCCTGGGGATGGCCAGGAATCCATGCTTATCTGCATGGATCAGTTGTCCCGGAAGCACAGGGCAGCCAAATACTTCCACTTCACAGTTCCATCTTACCGGTATGCTGTGGGCATGGCCCACACACATGCGCCGGGCAATGGCCTTAAACCCCGCGTTCATCATCTCATCCACATCCCGGACCGCACCGTCCGTAATGGTTCCCACGCATCCAAGGGCACGGTGGGCATTGCTGCTGACTTCTCCCCAAAAGGAGCCGTAAGTCTCAGGCTTATCCAGGTCCTGAAGCACCACAATCTTGGGACCCGGTATGCCGGCCACATATTCCCTGTATTCTTTCCATGCAGTCTCATTCTTCTTATGGTCCTTGTTGGAAGGCTCAAACTGCAGGGTGACCGCATATCCTACCATAGGCCCCATATAAGGCATGAAGTCCGTCACCGCTTCTTTGTTAAAATGTCTGGTAATATCATGGTTTGTAATCTGCTCCCATCCATTGTAGATCGTTGGCGTATTCCATCGTTTCAGCTTTAACAGCTCGCTGATCTCCAGTCTGTCACCATTACTGCCGCCCATATCTTATACCTCCTGCATGCGTTCTTCCTGTATGAAATGATTTCAGGATGCTATCCCTATTATACCACTCCCAGACCCTTGGCTACAATCGAAATAAAATCCTGAACATTGGTGACGATTGTGGTTGCAGACAGACTTCCCCTGTCCAGCAGCTTATTTACCACGAATTCATCCGCGTCCACCGTATATAGGTAAACAGGACGTATTGTCCCATCCGGCATGACCCTGAAGGACGGGGTCATATTGCCTGTGGCAATGGTATGGAGCATGGTAGCCAGACATACCACACAGGTGGATCTGCGCACCAGGCCCCGCATGGCTCCCTGCCCCTCATATGCGTCCCCTATGACCTCCGGAAGGGGACCGTCATCCCTGATGGATCCAGTGAGTACAATAGGTACATTATTTTTTACACAACTGAATATAATTCCGTTGTCAATGTGGTAGTCTTCAATAAATTTCGGTATGGAACCGCTGCGCCTTACCTTGTTGATCACATCCAGATGGTTATAATGTCCGTTGGGCTGTGATACCTGGGTATAAATATCCTGCCCAAGTGCCGTGTGGAGCAGTGCCCCTTCCAGATCATGGGTAGCCAGGGCATTGCCTGCCATCAGGCCATGGGCATAACCATGTTCCACCAATGCCTGCATGGCAGCCCGTGCATCATGGTCAAAGGAAAATGCCGGCCCCATAACCCAAAGGATATTGCCGTGTTCCCTCTCATACTTAAGCAGCTCAAATAAATTGTCGTAATCCCTTGCATAGGATGTCTCCCTGCTTCTCCCCTGGCGGAATACAAACTGGTCATTTGTCTTTTCCCCTTCCGCCGCAAAGCCGTTGCAGTGCATGTAGATTCCTTCCTCACAATTTTCACTGCGCCCCAGGATAACCTTGTCACCCCTTTTCAGGTTTCTGTTCTCCACCACTTCCAGATGTCCGTCATCACAGATCACCACGCTGGAATCCATACGGCTCTCCTCTGCCAACACCCACGTTCCATTTATCTTAAAATACTCCGGGTACATAGATGTACTGTGGAAATAATCCGGCGCAACTCCATCCTGATCCACCGCTTGGTATGCCGCATCCGGCGCCTGCATAAACTTTGGAAGGCTGAAGTCCGGATGATGGTATTCCGGTATTACAAATGCCATGTTTGTTCCTCTCTTTCCTGGTTCTGTTTTTTTGCTTAATAGTAGCCTTCCTGCGTCCATCTGGCAAGTGGAAGGTCATTGGCCCATGTGTTTTTTCCCAATTCTGTTTGGATCCGCACAGCTGATTCTGCCGCCTGACGGATGATCTCCCTTTCATCCGCTGTTTTTAGTTCATGATCCTCCACTACTAACCTGCCGTCAACCATAACTGATTCCACTTCACTTCCCCGCGCTGCATAAACCAGGTTGGGTATGAGATTTCGGACCGGGGCTTCCATAATTGGATTTAACTGAGGTGCGCTCAAATCAATGACTATAAGATCCGCCAGCTTTCCTTCCTTTAATGATCCTACCTGATCTCCAAGGCAAAGCGCCTGGGCAGCTTCAATGGTAGCCATGCGCAGCACCTTCCAGGCCGGCATTACGGTTGGGTCTTCGTTTTTAAATTTATGTAATAGAGATGCCACCTTCATCTCATTTAACATAATATTACAGTTATTGCCCGGTGCCTGGTCCGTTCCAAATCCCACGCGTCCTCCACATGCTGAAAATCTCTGTCCCTTAGGCAGTTCTCCGTCAATAATACACAGGCTGTTGCAGCAGAACGCAAAGGCAGCGCCTGACTTTGCCACGCGCTCCACTTCCTCGTCCGTGGCATAGGTCATATGGGCAACCAGGAGACGGTCATCTAAATATCCCAGTTTTTCCAGCAGATCAGTGGGCCTCATTCCCGATCGCATCAGAACCTGGTTGTTTTCCTTGGGGCTCTGGGAAAGGTGGGTAAAAAAATTCACCCCGTACTTATCGCCCAGCGCCTTGATCTCCTCCAGCATCTCCGTGGTGCACATATCCGGAGCATGAGGGCCGAACCGGCATTGGATCCGTCCATTCTGGCTCTCATGATATTGCTCTATAAGCTGAATATTATCCCTCAGCTTCTTTTCCCCAATGGACGGATCCAGAGGATAAGGAACCGTCACATCGATCTGGGAAGTATCCGGGGGCAATTGGTTGATCATACTGCTGACCACTGCCCTTGTTCCAAGTTTAATATGGTTCTTCACCAACTCTGTCATGGGGTAATAAAAGTCTCCAAAGGTAGTGGTTCCTGTTTTAAGAGCCTCTACGATATTAACCATGGAACCTCTGCGGATATCTTCGGTTCCTGCCTGACCAAGAAGCGGCAGTATTCCCTTAAACATCCAGTCTTTCCCCGGCAGGTCCTGTGCACAGCCGCGGAAAATAGTATCTCCCGTATGCATATGTACATCTACAAATCCCGGGAGAACGGCTTTGCCGGAAGCATCAATCTCCCTGTGGGCGCTGTACTGCCTGCGTATCACGCTGCTTTCTCCCACTGCGGCAATCTTATTGTCTTTGATCCCCACTGCACCGTGATTAATCACACCTGTTCCAGGACCTTCCATGGTCACCACATACGCGCTGTGGATCAGATAGTCCAGTGTCATTTTCACACCTCTTTCCCTATTATATTATTATAGTACCCTTAGTTTACTTAAAACCTAAATATGCTTCCTGGATTCTCGGATCATCCAACAGCGCCTGCCCTTCCCCTTCCATTTGAATCTTTCCCACATTCAGGACATAACCCCGATGGGCTGTCTCCAAGGCTAACTGGGCGTTCTGTTCCACTATGATCATGGTGGTTCCATATTTCTTGTTGATCTGTATAAATTTTTCAAACATCTCATCAATGATAATGGGTGCCAGCCCAAGGGACGGCTCGTCCAGCATCATCAGTTTAGGGGACGCCATCATAGCCCGCCCCACTGCCAGCATTTGCTGCTCTCCCCCTGATAGGGTTCCTCCCATCTGTTTTTCCCTTTCCTTAAGTCTTGGAAAAAGACTGTAGACCTCCTCCAGACGCTCAGGAATCACGGAACGCTGCCTGACTGCATATGCTCCTACCATTAGATTGTCACGCACTGTCAGATTCACAAATATCTTTCTTCCCTCCGGAACCAGGCTGATCCCCTTTTCCACAAACTGATGGGACTTGGATGGAAGCGGCTGTCCTTGGAAGGCAATGGTTCCTGAACGGTAATCCTTATCACCGGCCAGGGTCTTAAGCAGGGTGGACTTTCCCGCTCCATTTGCTCCAATAATGGCAACCATCTCCCCCTGGAATATCTCCAGTGAAATACCATGGATCGCCTGTATGCCTCCATAGAAAACTTCCAGATTTTCTACCTTTACCATACTCTGCTTATTTTCCATTTCTCTTCCTCCTTTCTCCCAGATAAGCCTTGATCACATCCGGGTTCTTCTGGATCTCATCAGGAGTGCCGGATGCAAGCATGGTGCCCAAGTTAAGCACATTGATGTTCTGGCATACCTCCATTACCACCTCCAGATGATGCTCAATCAGCACAATGGTCAATCCATCATTGTTCTGATGCAGGTCCTTTAGAAAAGAGACCAGTTCTATGCTCTCATTGGTGTTCATCCCAGCGGCCGGCTCGTCTAAAAACAGAAGCTTTGGCTTTGTGGCCAGTGCGCGGGCAATTTCCAGTTTTCTCTGCAATCCGTAGGGCAGAGCTCCCGCCTCATAGTCTTTGTATTCCAGGATTCCCACTTTATCCAGATATTCCAGACTGAGCCGTTTAATCTCACGGTCCCTTTTTACCACATGGGGAAGACGGAGCATGGCTGAAAGCGCATTGTAAGATGGATAGCTGTCCAGCCCTATGGCTACATTTTCAGCCGCTGTCATCTTTGGATAGATCCGTATATTCTGAAATGTACGTGCAATCCCCATATGGGCGATCTTATCCGCACGGATCCCGTTCAGCCTCTGTCCCTCAAAATACACATCCCCTGCCGTGGGCTGAACCACTCCGGTGATAGCGTTAAATACCGTTGTCTTACCGGCACCATTGGGACCGATCAGGCCCCTGAACTCTCCCTGTTCCACCCGGATAGATACATTCTGGACCGCCTTGACTCCGCCAAAGTGGACAGACAGGTTTAATAATTCCAACTGCGCCATAACTTACCCCTCCTTTGAACCGGAAGCCCGGCTTCCCTTCATTTTACCAACGGCCTTCTTAATGAGACGGACCAGCGGCTGATATATTTCCTTATACCCCAACAAGCCCTCAGGGCGCACGCGCATAATAATAACCAGCACCAGGCCATAAATTGCCAGACGCCAGTTGGATAAAAACCGCAGCACCTCTGGGGTGAAGGTCAGGATTGCGGTTCCCAGGGACGGACCGGTAACTGAGCTGACTCCTCCCAGGACAACGGATGTAAGCAGGTTATTGGACACGGTTGCATTAAATACATTGGGCACCATGTATGTATAATAGTGGGCCATCATACCGCCTCCCACACCGCAGAAAAAGGCACTGTACATCAAAGATTTGATCTTTTCATGGAAAATATTAACGCCGATCAGCTCTGATGCGTCCTGATGATCCCTGATGGCCAGCGCGATCCTGCCATGCTGGGACCGGGCATAATTAATGGTCAGCACAATGGACACCAATGCAAGTCCCACCGCCCATGGCAGGGTTGTATAAGGCATGATGCCGGACATTCCCCTGGCTCCGCCAAAATAGGGGTGAGATATGTTGCTCATAATAATTCTCACCGCTTCCCCAAATCCCAGGGTGGCTATAGCAAAGCAATCCGCACTCATCTTTCCCCGCAGGGTCGGTATGCCGATTACCAGGCTCAACAGGGCAGCCACACCCCCTCCTGCAAGCAGGGCGATTAAAAATGGTACACTGTAATATTTGGTCAAAATTGCGGAAGCATATGCTCCCAGGCACATAAAACAGGCGTGTCCCATGGAAAACAGGGGGTATCGGTTAATACCGACTTTTAACCCCTAACATGATAGGAAGAGACAATCCCAGAGAATTCGGGCCTTTTCTAAGGCAAAATTCTCTAC
>NZ_JBEPLZ010000031.1:0-53882 GCF_040545455.1 Enterocloster citroniae
TAGAGAATTTTGCCTTAGAAAAGGCCCGAATTCTCTGGGATTGTCTCTTCCTATCATGTTAGGGGTTAAAAGTCGGTATTAACCGATACCCCCTTCTAATTAAGCTTTTACTTCTGAGTCACCTTTTTTCCCACATCTCAAGTGCCCCAATTATCCATTTTTCGCTGTTTCTGGGATAGCTTTCCTCAAAATTAATGAAATGCTCTTCACCTTCCATTCCTGGATCATTTACCATTATTACAATCGTACTATCCGATCTACGATATGCACCTACTGCTAACGAATAGTGTTTGCCCTTCTCGTATACAATAACCACACCTTGAGTATATAATTTATTTTCATTGTTTCTCCCGGTTTCATTTCCTCCTGTCAAGAAATCATATAATACATGTTTATATTCATCATCTGACATATCTTTAATTCGTGTCTCTGAAAATTCGTTATTAAAATTATTTTTTATTATATCTTGATGAATATTAGTATCCTCATTATTCTTTAAATATAAGATTGCCGGATCAACGTCCGTGTATCCTAAGTTATTAATTACCATAGATAATACACATAAATAGCACGCTTGATGAACCCATGGATCTAAACTAGGATTTATTGATTTAACCTTAGCCACCCATTCCGGATCTCTTTGATAGAAGAATTTTGATTTAGAATATCCTTCATTTATCCACTCTTCGTTTGAAAGATTTCTTATAAGCTCCCCGTTTTCATTAAAGTAGTAGTATCTGTTATCAATACAACACCATTCATGTTCAGCCATAGCTCCCACTAATGAACCAGTACCTTCAAATAAAAAATACTTCTTCCCAGATAAATCAAGCCAACCTGTACACATAATTCCATCTTTATCAAAGTAATACCATTTTTTGTCTTTATATACCCATCCAATTGCAAATTTTCCATCCTGTTTTTTCAGTTTCCAACCATTCGCGGCTTGTTCCCATATTGAATTTATGTATGTATCATCTTTTATACTAGGACCAGAAACAACTCCACTATGGCCACCAGTCGATCCTCCTCCAGATGATCCATGACTTCCACTACCACTTTGGGAATTTCCTTTCTTCCATTTAGCATATACGGTTACATCACCAGTATTATTTAAATTAAGAAACGTTATATTTGTCCCATTTCGAAAATCTGGTGTCAAATACCACCCCTCAAAAATATGCCCACTATAAGTTGGATTTTCAAATATCGCTCCCTCCCCATATGTATACTTGGTAGGATTTGAAACATGGTTCACCCCGCCATTTAGAACATACGCAATATCACATGTACGTAATTCCCATTTAGCATATAAAGTTATGTCCCCTGAGGTTTTTGAATCAATTGACGTTATAGATGTGCCCTCTTTAAAATCAGATGTAGTATACCATCCTTTAAAGATAGATCCATTAGCTGTCGGGTCTTTTAATGTTACCCCTATACCAAAAGTGTATGAATCTGGATTTGACTTATGATTCGTACCACCAAACAAATTATATGTAATTTTATAGTCAGCTACATTCCATTTAGCATACACTGTTATGTCTCCAATTTGATTAGGTGCAATAAGTATAATCCCCGTCCCTTCCTTGAAATCCGGTGTTGTATACCATCCTCCAAAGGTATGACCTGCATAAGTAGGCCGTTGAAAAACAGCACCTACTCCAGTTGTATAGGTTCTAGGGTTAAAAGAATGATTCGTTCCATTATTCATTTCATATATTATGTTATATGTATTTCCAGTCCATATTGCGTTAATTATTATATCTTCTGTAATATTACTAAAATCCTTATCCCAAGTTAATGTATAGCCATCTTTAGTTAAAGTTGGAGCGGTCGCTGCCGTATATTCTTCAACCATTATCTCTCTTACAATGGTATCCCCATCTTTAAAAATCACTTTATACTGCTGCTTGGGGTTTTCTTTTACGGTTATCCTGCATTGTGCAACATATTGATCATGTATTGCATAGATATTTGCCGTTCCATTGCTCATTGCAGATAATTTCCCATCAACACCAAGAGATACTACTGATGGATTTGTAGATATCCATTTTAAACTTGTTAGATTGTCGGCAATATTTATAGGAATTACTTCCAAATCTTTGATATCTCCAACATTCATCTCCAGTGTAGATTTATTAAATTTAATACCTGCACTCAAATTATCATCCGTTTTATTAAAGCCGTATCGTTGGGAATCCAAATCCAATCTAAGCATTGGACGTACCCCTAGAATCCAGCTGCAATATCGGTTCGCTCCATAGCCGCACAGCCCCTTTTCAGTTACAAAAAATGGCCTTAAAAATGTGTAATTTAAATCTCCCCTACTACGTGTCCAATAGCTTCTGTCTCCAGCTGTATTTCTATCCTTTAATGAATCATTATTATACGTTGTCTTGCGTGATGGACTTTCTCCCTTCACAGGAAATCCATAATCTTCATCTACAAGTTCTTCTTTAGATGGAAGAAAAATCCTATCATTAGTTGTATTTCCTTCTGGCAGATTACTATCCGCTGCAACAATATCAGTGACTTTGCTTTCTTTTATATCAGCCTGTTCTTCAGATGTAAAATGGTTCTTCATAAATTCAGTATCCAACCAGTGTCTTATATCACTTGTTTCCCAAGTAGGATGATCATTAGATACTGTTCCATAATTATAAACATCCAGCATCTCATCCGACAGTAAGAGTAGTGCGCTTCCATTATTGTTCAGTATTCTCCACTTTATTGGGGTCATTAAGTCGGCGCCTGAATATAATTGACCATTAAGTCTATAAAAATCATTGTTATTTACATAATCCTTTATTTCTAGCCAATTATCGTTACCATTATATTTGTTACTATCTAATCCTTCCCATCCAAAATAAATATAATGTCCTTCCCAGTTTCCCGATGTATTACCACCGATCAAAGAATTTCCCAATGGGTCGTTATCCTGTGCATATGTAGTCGTAAATCCATATACTGAAAAATGGTTAGCTTCAAAGCTTATTATGTCACCGTCCTGATTTGAAGATATTATCTCAAGTTTTTGGTCATCATCAATATGAAATACTTTCGTATCCCCATCAACAGAAAGTTCTGGATAAGTAAATGAAACATTTACCGTTCCATTCTCTACCTCTATCTCATTATCTCCACTCCAAAAGCTTATATCAAATGCAACAGTTTTATCTATTTTAAAACCTTCAATTGAATTGCGTAAAGTTTTTTCTAATTTATCGTCCTGATTGACGTTAGAAATTCTTACTTCCGTATTTTGCGGAAGTATATGATTCTCGGCAGTTATGCGGATTACTACACCATTTATGGTTTCTTCATATTCAAATCCTTCGTATATATATAAGTACAATGTTATCTTTTTAAACCCCTTGGTATCAAAAACTATCTTTTCCGGTATTCTTTCTTTTTCACAATTAATAAGAATAGGTATGTCGATATACTTTTCTAAATCATCCAGTTCAGTGTCAGTCGATAATAAATCTATTGACACTTTACCCTCATCACAAAATTCGCCTATATATGCCACTGTATTTGAATCTGGTGCATCAGTAAAATTATTACCACTTAATTCATTATAGTTTTCTAATAACGATAAAATTTCAGTAGGCAGCTGATATTCAAACCTAATATCATTGCCTGCTAATATATTTTTCTTCATTGAGGAGTTTAACTTATATTCAAAACGGAAAATAATATTATCTCCTGAACGGATTGGATTTGTCTCATCTACAATACTATAATCATCTTCTTTAAGTAAACTTATATTTTTGATTGACTTATTGAATTCATATATTTTTTGTTCAGCATTTGAGTTTGTAGCAACAGTGGCTTCAGAACTGGTCGCTACAACCGCATTAGAATTTGTAGCAATACCAATGTCCTCATCTGCATCCGACTTTTTAGAAGCATTGGAATGCGTTGCAACTTCAACCTTTTTTTCATCCAACACTTCGTCATCTTTATCCTTATTGCGTTTAGCATTCGATGATGTAGCAACACTTTCCTCGCCTATTGTATTAGCATAACTAAATTTAGGCGATAAATCCCCCACCGTAAGACAACCTGTAACAATAGCACAAACTAACAACAATGATACTAGCTTTTTATACATGCTCTTCCCCTCCAAAAAGTTATTATTATATACATATTAACACTTTTGGGTCTTATAGCAAACTAATTCTTATATAATTCCAACATATTACATGGTTTTTTCAATCTTTTTTGCCTCTGTAACGCTATTGTAACGATAATTTCATTCTCCTATCAAAAATATTTACATAGAAACACCGCCTTGTAATCATCCCGGCCACGGCCCTCAGCATATTTGCTATGATACAGAAAGACCGTCAGTTTGTCAGGCATTTCATTCATTTTTTTATTTAGCTAGTAAAGGTATATAGGGGGGTGCGCATGGAAATATATGATTTTGGATACCGTTTAAGGGAACTAAGAGAAACACGCAATTTATCCCAATCGCAAGTTGCCGCACACTTGGATATCACGCGTTCCGCCGTTAGTAATTACGAAGGGAACCTGTCTTATCCATCTGCCGAAGTTCTGTCCAAGCTTGCAATTTAATACCATACTACTACCGATTATATCCTTGGACTTGAAATACGAAAAGTTATTGTGATAGATGGCTTGGCACTAGAGCAAAAAAAGGCAATTGAAGATATAGTGGAAATCTTAAAGAGGCAGTTTAAGTCCAAATAATAAAATTTTAGCGTTAAAATGGGATGGCTGAAACCTTTTTTTAGTCATCCATCTTTAACATTTTCATTTTTTGCTCCTATTCTCTCAATATTAATCGTACTATATGCATCCTGCTATCAATATATAAACCTCCATTTCTTCAAAATAAGCACACATAGTAAAATCCTCATGGTTTAAACTAAAACCACGAGGATTAGAACATGAGTATTGTAATTCTATATTAATCAGAACCTATTGAATTCTAGTCTAACGAGATACTCGTCCGGAACCGTTGCATCGCGAACAAGTTCCCCACGCACAATACGGGCAGTTATCTTTTGAACTTTTTCCCAAAAACTCATGATATGTATAGCCAGAACCATGGCAAACAGGACAGTTACCAGAGCCACCACATCTTGGGCAAGGATAATCTGTATTTCTTTGGGATGAGCCGTTTCCCAATGAGGATCCTGTGTCATAATCAGCAAAACCTCCTTCATAACCGCCACCAGAGGAACGAGAAGGAACCAACGATTTTACCCAGTCTACCTTTTCTCCGTGATATAAATTAAAAGTACCATTAGTAATTGAAACCGAACCACTTCCTCCAACCATTTTGGCAGTTGCAGAGAAGGTACCTTCTACATGTGCACAGTCGGCTTCAATTGCTGTAATATTTACATTATATTTTCCCTTTCCCAACCTTGCTGAATATTGTTCACCATCATAAAATTTTTTGTATTTCAAACTAAAATGAGTATCCCGATTGCTTGGTTTTATATCCTCTCCGGCCTCTGTATCTGGATCAATAACTAAATACAACTGTTTACCAATAGTGCCATCCGCCTTGACTGAATAACAAGTGAATGTTTTATCGCCTCCAACGGTACCACCTGTTGCGGTCAAATAAAATGTTTCCTCTACGCCATCAATAGTCGCTTTCATAGTGTTTCTTTCCAAAGCTGAAGATGATGATGTATCGAATGCTCCAAGCGTCTTTCCATCCCAAATTCCATTAGCATCCAACCAGTATTTTCCATCTGGTGTTGTGGCATTTCTCAACATTGCACCAGAGCTGCTCATAAAGTACCAATTTCCATCGCTCCCTTGTACCCAACCTGTGCACATATAGCCCTCTGTATTGAAGTAATACCACTCCCCGTGAATCTCACAGAAACCATAGCCAACATAAGCACCATTTTCTTGCATATAAAGCCAGCGCCCTTGCTCATCTTGTTCCCATCCAACTTCAGCAAAAGAAGTAACGGACATTCCAATGCTTAGCATCACAACCATTAAAATTAAGTTTCTTATAAAATGCTTTTTCATCTTTTCCTCAATCCTCCTAAGTTCCCCCAAAAATTCAGAGTTTGATTTGCTAACCTATAGCTACTTAAATACATATTATAACTCTTATACGTCATACTTTCAACTTTTATTTGTTACACGTTTTATACTCCTATATTGTAGCCCTAAGTGTCTGTTTAGCCTACATGCGCTGTATTGACTTTCAAATATCTCCGAAGGAAGATATTATATGCATCCGGGATCAATGGCAAAAAAAAATAGAACCCACAACGGGGTTCTATCTATTCTCAATTAAGGTTTTCAGTTCCTCAAATGTCATGTTCTTTTCATTCATTAGACTTACCAAGCCCTCTACTCGAGCCTTATCCATCTCATCCATGATACTATCATACTTTTTCTTTAACTCAGCCAACTCTTGTTCTTTTTTTCTATCTTTTCAGCAATCTTCTTTAACTCATTTTCATACTTAGTCATATCCCGTTTTCTACCGGCCATTTTAAACCTCCTGATATTGTGTCATTTGTACGATAACTATAATTTCATACTATGTGCAGATTTAAAGGGCAATTATCTCCAGCTCCTTTAGAATAATTATTGCATCCTTTACACCTGCCCAATATGCTAATGACACCTTCTCAATATTCATACCATCTCTCTCAGCTAATAGATCATCAACTACCTCTTTTAATTCTGGAGATAGCTTTAAAGAATCATAAGCTACTCCCATAGCAGCAGCCCTTTCCTCCATCTTCTTGTATTCACAATCTTCATTGAACATAGAATCCAGAGATACTTCCATTCTTTTATCGGCTATTATTTTAAGCACTTCCATAAATTCATTATTCATGTAAGCCTCCTATTTACTTTATCGTATATTATACTATTTTATATGATTTTATCGTATTAATCAATATCTTATGTTCAATAATGATATATTATACGCAAAAGGAGAATGTTATATGAGACCATTAAAAACGCGCATAAGTATCACACTTGATTCGGATATCCTGGAAATGATTAAAGAGTTAGCAGAGGATGATGATCGTTCCGTAAGCCAATATATCAATATCGTACTTAAAGATTGGATTACAAAGGAAACGAGTGAAAAATCAAATCTATCTTCCAAATAAGCTAGTCTATTGAAATAGTAAAAAAACAGAGCGCTTATTAGGCGCTCTGCTGAATCTCGTTCTGTGTAGAAACTAACTCTCTGATATCATCCATGGTCATCCCCTGCTCGTTAAGCATGGATTTAAATTCCTTAAACTCCTCTAATTCTATCTGATTTTGGATTGACTTCTCTTTCTCCTTTAATGTTTCCAGGCAACTCTCATACTGTGCAATGGAATCCCGTACCTCCGCCAGTTCATCCTGCAACCTTTCAAGTGGTGATTTTCTTACTCCGCGTGCCATAATTATGTTCTCCTTTTTCTGTAACTAAGTCTTCTATGGATACTTTTAGTTTGTCCATATATTTCCAATATATGCAGCGAAAAAGGAATTTATGCTAACTGAAACTCTCATACAAATATATATTTAGCAAGAATATATTTCTGTATCAAAGTTCCAAATACATATGGTATTTCGTCAAAGGAATACTTTTTTGAAATATTAAGGAATACTCTAAAAAGCGATACCCAGAAACCTCCTATTTACGTTGTTTTTGAGGCTTTTTCTTTTGTCATTGAAACCAATGTCTGCTGCTACAATACGCTATTACAGCTGAGGAAGTAAAGAAATTATTCATATATGGTAAATAACTGTTCACAAAAAAATACCGCCCTTTCGAGCGGTGCAATTCTGAGATTCTTTTACATTGATACATTGCTTCGCATGTTGAAATAGGATTTTCTCTTTCCAAGTTTAATTGAGACCTTTTTTTACCAATATAATATCCCTCTGTCTTTAAAACGTTATTAAGATATTTATTCTTAAATTGGATATCTATTTTTGTTTTTGCTGAATTATTAGCTATTTCTGTTGTTTTGGCTGTTCCTTCCATATATGGACTTGAATCTAAATATAAATACTTATCAATAGGATCATCATTTGGTAAACCTGTTTGAGGACCATATACAAATTTCAAAGCATTCATTCCGCCCCCCAAAATTAGTAGCATTAACCTGAAAATAGTGAATACCAGAACTATATCCACTCCATGCAGATTGGGAAAATACTACCACATTGTTATTAGCATCGCGTTTATAAATATTATAACCTTTAATCCATTCTTACATTGCGCCAGAGTTGGTGATATCATTAATTAGGTTGAGTCCCAGTTTCTCTTCTATAAACTTTGTGAGATTCCGTTGTTTCCGTTCCATCTCGTTAGATTTGACCACCCTTTTCCCGATTGGTTACGGCAGATGTTGTCATTTCTGCAATACGAGACCTACTTCAACTGGTTGATTGTTCGCCCCTTCACTCCATTTTCATTACAGAAACTTCTTCACTACTATGGGCTCGGCTGACTTCTCACAGTTCGTTGTTACTCGGCTCAAAAAACCGCTGTGAAACCTCCACGCTTAAGGTGCGCACTCTTTCCCTCCATATATCCGCCGCATTTACTCTGCTTCTACAAATGTGGTAGTAATTAGACTTTGTTGCTTTGCGCCAACTTATCTCTCGAAGCCTAGCCTTATATGCGATTTCTATCTGTTGGACCAGAGGTTAGTAGTGTTTTTCTTATATCCCCATAACTCTTATCTTGGTTCTTCCAGCATTCAGGCTAATTAAAATTATACCAAAGAGTATCAGACTTTTTTATTCACAGTCAGTCTGCAAATGCAGTTAATCGCAGCAATAATTACAGCAAAAACACCAACCCAACCAGATACAGAAACTAAAATGTTGATAATCTGGGCATATGATCCTAAGAAACTTACTGCAAATTCTGCCAATACCAATACAGTACCAATAATCTTAAACTTCTTTGTATCCGCCTCAGCGAAATATTCAGCTGCGATAACAGCAACTGGTGCTGCTGTGGTAAACGAAGCTGCAACCACTAAAAATACCAGAACACCTGCCATTTTAGGAGCATGATAAGTTGTCATTGCCAAATTAGGAGCCGGAGTGCCGATGATGATGCTTATATTAGCTATCTGAGAAAGTACCATTAAGGCAATCAGTACCGTGAGCGCGATAAAAGAAATTACCACCCACAACGTAGTTTCTTTCATTGTTGCCGTACGATCCATCATGTAACAACTCACAAAATAAGGTAATACAAATAGAATGATATAACTGGAATGCAGAATCGTAGAAACAAACCAGTTGGGATGCATTCTGGAAATTTCCATGGTGGATTTTGCAATGGCTGATCCAGCTTCAATACCATCCACAGGATTTATAAGACTAGCAACAAAACTGATTATCAGCACGACTAAAATAAATGGTGCAATTTTACTGATAATATCAATAACCTTTTTAAATCCAAAAACGACTGACATGATACAAAGCAGCGATAAAATACCGGCACCGGCATAATAAGGCATGCCATAATACTGGGTCAACATACTGCCTGCACCGGATATAAGCTGCACCATAAAGCAAACCACGAATGCGACAGTATAGAAATGTACGGCAGAGCCAACGTATTTTCCACAAAACCAGATAAAACATTCCTTTGCGTTAGTCAATTGATACTTTTTACAGACAAAAATAACGGTTAAAGCAAGGGCCGCTGTAAAAATATGGTATATTGAAATTCCCAAAAGTCCAATCGTGCCATGACTAGAATAAGCTTGCAAAAATTCCTGACCTGTTCCAGTAGCAGAGCCAATATAATAAGCAATCATACCGCCTATCATACTTAACACAAACGCGGGACGAACCGTTTTTCTTTCTTCTAACATGAATGAGAACCTCCTCATATTGTTATTGCTACAGTTAATTGAAATACTCTTTATAATATCGTCTATATCAGGCCTTAATCTGGTGTAGCTTTCTGCTGCCAATGGACAGTCTTTCATATCCATCAGCTGTAATAACATAATTCTCTTCAATACAAAATACACCGTTTTCCACCAGAATCCCCGGCTCCAAATTAATGATCATACCTTCCTGCAAAACGCCCTCCTCATGAACAGTAACTGATACCGGCTCGGTACTCATCAGTCCCATACCATGTCCCATACGGCCACAGTCATAGGTCGCCTGATATCCACGTTTTTCCAGCGCTTCACCACATGCACGGGCTACCTGTGCAATCGGAACACCAGGTGCCATGACAGATGCAGCCTCTTCAGTAATAGCATAGACATCATCCTGCATGCGGTTACGCTCGTCACTGATGGGACCAACAACACCGGCGCGGCAGAAATCCGACCAATAACCATTGTATACAGCACCCAAATCCAGCCACAGCATATCTCCATACTCAAGCCGCCGTTCGGAGCTAATCGCACTAATCCGCTCATAGTTTCCAGGTCCGCTGGTAATAATAACAAAACCTGGGTACTCTGCACCGCCTTCCAACATGAACTGCTGTGCCAGCATAGAGATTTCTCGTTCACTCATTCCTGCCTCGATTGCTGCAAATGTCTTGTCATGTGCATATCCCGTTGCCTCACAGGCAATTCTATGACACGCAATCTCTGCCGGCGATTTAATGATACGCTGCCGCCAGATCAGAGGCGCTGCATCGATAATATTTTCAGCCCCAATTAATTCCCGCAGTGCAAGGAATGTATCCGGCTGATAGTTAATCCTCTGCTCAAATCCCAATTCCAAACCAACGCTTCCAGGCACCATGTTCAACTCCCGCATAATATCATATAGCTCATTGGCAGTCGGACCAAGGAGACTGTCAAAATTGCGGTTGCCGCAACAGTACGACTTAAGTGTTGCTTCCGGTGTTACGAAAGTTTGTGTATAAAGCAGTGGTTCACCCTGAACCGGGATAAACAAGAACATCGGACGGGTAAAGGTAGTCCATGGTGCATGAGTGCGATAGCCAGAATAATAATTGATATTTGCCTCAGCTGAAACCATCATTCCGGACATCCCAGCCCTTTCCATGTTCTTGCGGCAATTATTAATGCGTGATTGAAATTCTGCTTCCGTAAACCTAATTAACTCTTTCATCTTTTTCCTCCTAAATTTTTTTGTTGATATAATTTCTACGTTGTCAGATCAATAAATCTATTGTCTCTTAATTTGGCATTGCCTCCTTTCCTTCATATACGATCTTGCGATAGTTAACCGGGTCCGTATCACCTTCCGTATTAAACAGCAGCACTACCGAATTCTCATCCAGGCCAGCAAGTTCTCTAAGCTGAGCAAATTCATTCTTTTCCAATAGTGCATAAAACAGCCCGGTTGTTACTGCTCCGCTCTCCCCTGATACAATTGATTCATCATCACCTGCAGGTGCTCCTAAAAGACGCATTCCCAATGCAGCTATAAAATCAGGACATTTATAATACCAGTCTGCAAAATCTCGCAGAATCGGCCAAGTTATCGTACAAGGCTCTCCACAATTTAAACCCGCCATTATCGTTAAACCTGTTTCTATTGCGGGATGGGGTTTACCATCATTTATTTTTGCTGATTGATAGATGCAGGCAATATGTTCAGGTTCAACAATGCCAAAAGTCGGCCGATTATCTTCGTAGTGATTCGCCAAATAGCCTAACACACCACCTGCCATAGCACCTACACCCGCCTGCAAAAATACGTGCGTGGGATAATCACACCCGGCCTCTGACAGCTGCGACACGGCCTCCTTTGCCATCGTAGTATAGCCTTGAATAATCCATACCGGTATCTCCTCATACCCATTCCAACTGGTATCCTGTACCAGATGCCAGCCATGTTCTTTAGCCATATGGGCTGCATATCGAACGGTATCATCATATCCGGTTTCCATGATTCTAACTTCCGTTTTCCCAAAGGATTCGATCGCCTGAGCCCGTAATTCAGAAGAACCAACCGGCATATACACATGCGCTTCACATCCCAGCTGAGCTGCCGCCCACGCCACCCCTTTGCCATGATTACCGTCTGTGGTAGTTACAAATACCATGGATTGAACCTGCTCTTTCCATTCCGGCTTCTGCAAATCACTAAAACTAATATGATTCACATCCAATCCCAGTTCCTTACAAACCACTCTCGTTAAGGCATACAAACCGCCAAGCCCTTTAAACGCATTAAGACCGAATCTTTTGGACTCATCTTTTACAAACACAGCCTTTACGCCAAGATGTTTTGCCATTTCCTCCAGGCAAACCAATGGAGTCGGCTGATAACTGTCTAACGTATAGTGGATATTATATACGGATGCGGTAGCCTCATCTGTTAAAAACTGAGGACCTTTTCCTGTACACGTGTTTTCATTTTTTATTGCATAAATATAACTAATATGATGTTCTCTCATTACTGACCCCTGTTTTATTATAATAAGTTTCTAATAAATCATAACGCTCAAGATTAATACAAGCGATATCCAATATATCAATTTGGATAAATAAAAACCATCTATAAAATTGTTATTGCCTCAATCTCACATAATATATTTGAGGCAATGTCCTTACAGCCACCAAGCATCTTCTCGGATTCGATATAAAATGCGGGGCATAGTCTTCATTAGAAACAGTGAAGTCACCCATAATACTGCCTGCTGCTTCGAGGATCGCCGCTACATTTTTACAGCTCTGCTCTGCCTGAGCCTTAATTCCATCAGGCACCGTTTTATCAACAGGATTCACCGGTATCTGCCCTGACGTGTAAACAACGCCATTAACCTCAAATCCTTTACTAATATTTCTTGTTTAAATATTGTATTTTCCTTTTCCAAATAGTAAAATAGCTATACAATCTGTTAAAGCAGATTGTACTATAAAAGGAGTTTGAACTATTTATGCCAATCCCCCCAAAAAAAGAAGTGTACAACCGCCAGACTGCTAAAGAACGTGTTTACAAAACACTCCAGCAGTGGATTATTGATGGTACGTTTCGGCCAAATGAGCGTTTAAATGATACCGAACTTGCCGAATACTTTTCTGTCTCCCGTACCCCGGTACGAGAAGCTTTGCAAATGTTAAAGGAACAAAATCTGGTACATATTATTCCATCAAGTGGAACCTATGTTACTCCAATCGATCTCCAGGATATGAAATACGTTTATGAACTCCTTGGTGAACTGCAGTCAATCTCCCTCAAACTATGCATCAACCAGATCACAGCTAAGGATCTATCCTGTTTAACCGAACTAAATGAGCGGTTTCTGGAAAATGCCAACCACGGTTCTTCCTCTGATGCACATATAGCAGACCGAGACTTCCACAATTATCTCGCCAAAATAACCGGCAATCCTTATTTGATCACATTTACAGATCAACTAACTTTTTTAGCCTGTCGGAATGAAAATCATTTTTTCAAGGAAGTTGCCCGCCATCAGGCCAGTTATGAAAATCACTGCCGCATTATTGCTGCTATAAAAACCAAAAGTTTGTCTGTTGCTCAACAGGAAATTAAAAACAACTGGCTGATTTCCATATCAGATTCATATTAACATTACTATCAATCAACGCAACCTCTGAGCCACAAACTCTGTCCAGAACTCAGTTCCAATCGTCAGGATGTCATCATTAAAGTCATAAAACGGGCTGTGAAGAGGGATATTATTCGAATCCTCTTGGCCGCTGCCTAAAAGGACAAAGCATCCTGGCACGACCTTTAAAAAATCAGCAAAGTCTTCAGAGGCCATCCATGGTTCTCCATTTAGTTCAACATTATCAATACCTGCCACTGCCTGTGCCGCTTTACCAGCATGAACCACACACTCCTCAGAATTAATTAATGGAATAAATTCACGAGTATAACTCACTTCTCCGACTGCATTATTCATCCGACAGACACTCTCTACAATACTTCGCATACGATCTTCAACTAACCTTTGATTCGCCTCTGAGTAACTTCTTACATCACCTTTGACAACTATGTTGGTAGGGATCGCATTGGGCGCTCCATCAGATTTAATTTCCGTGCAGGATATCACCAACGGATGCAATGGATTTGCAGTTCTTGAAACAATGGTTTGTAGGGCTAAATAAATTTCTGCAAAACATACGAAGGGATCAATGCCTTCATGCGGACTGCTTGCATGCCCTCCTTTGCCGGTAATCCGGATTTTAAACTTATCTTCACTGGCCATGATACCGCCGACTCGTGTGCGGATTTTACCGGCCCGCAGAAACGGTGCATTGTGCAGCCCATATATCTCATCCATTGGAAAACGTTCAAACAGTCCATCTGCAATCATCGCTTTCGCACCGCCTCCCGGCTCTTCGGATGGCTGAAAAACCAACCTCACCGTACCATTAAAATTTCTGGTTTCCGAAAGCATCTTTGCTGCTCCAAGTAGCATTACCACATGCCCATCATGCCCACAACCATGCATCTTTCCTGATACATCTGATGCGTATGATATTTCTCCTTGTTCCTGGAGGTTTATAGCATCCATATCTGCCCGAATACCAATGCAGGCACTACTGTCCCCGGCAGTAAGACTTGCTACAATTCCTGTTTTTCCAACACCTTCCGTAACTACCCAGTCCCAACTTTTAAGATTATCAATAATCAGCTTGCCAGTTTCAAATTCCTGGAATGCAGTTTCCGGATGCTGATGTAAATAGTGTCGCCACCGTACTAGATTTTGTTTGAGTTCATCACTGCACTTTTGCATAGTTTCTCCTTCATTAATATACTTCTTTTGTTGCTGTTTTTTCATTTCTTGATAATGTAATTATATTTGACTTCATCTGCAAAATGTGTAATAATTTTGTTTGATAATGTAATGATTTTGAGCATTTATTCATCAGACAATAAGTGTAATAATAAAATCATGATTCTTGTACAAAAAAAATAATTAACACAACCATTTGATCCGACCATTTATTGAGGATTATTATACAAATTAACGGCTCGCTAATCGAGTGATCTTATTACTATCCAGAAACGAGGTTTGTAAATGATTTCAACAATCAAATATCCAGATATTCAAATCGGTCAAAATATGATGGAATGCACTCCCCATGGCAATTATGAATTTCCATTTGTTATCTACCTTGATGATCTTAGAGAAAAAGTCATGGGCTTTGTCAATTGGCATTGGCATAAGGAACTGCAGTTGTGCTATGTAACAGAAGGAACTGTTAGTTTCTTTGTAAATTCCAAACAATATGACATATCTGAAGGAGGCGGTATCTTTATTAATCAAGGATGCCTTCATATGATCAAACCGAAAAATCCCCCATTCGGTACATTTATCTGCTATGATTTTAATGAAAAACTACTTTCTGTTTTTCCGGGATCTGTTTTTGAAACAAAATACGTTACCCCATATAAAAAAGCCCCAGACTTCGAGGCGGTTCCTCTTTCTCCCGACATTGAGTGGCAGAATAAAGTGCTTGTCCATCTAATTACTATATATCAGTTGGCACAGGAACAAACTTTCGGTTTTGAATATAGTATTCAAAGTGAACTGACTAAATTATGGCTCATGATGATTCAAAACAACAAAGGTGATGGTTCAGAAAAACACCATCCAAATAACCATGCTTCTGTAGTACATAGCATCATCCAATATATCCAAAATCATTATTCGGAAAAGATAACGATTCAGAATATCTCGGCAGTTGTAATGTTCAGCGAGAGTGAATGCTGCCGCATCTTTAAGAGCATTTTACATGAGACCATCTCATCTTACATTAAAACCTACCGCATTTACATGAGTACGGAACTTCTTAAAAATACAGAAAAACCTCTTGATTTAATTGCTGAAGAAACTGGTTTCTGCAGTACCAGTTATTATATTAAATCTTTTAAAGAGGTTATGCAAATAACGCCCAATCAGTTTAGGAAACAACTATAACTGTAAGAAAAACACGTATATCTGTCGATTCATTAATTATTCTTGCACAACATTATGACATCGGCATGGATTATATTGCCGGATGCAGTGAAACAAAAGGTATTATTTCAAAAAAACAGACGGGGAGAATTCCACTCCTCGTCTTTCTTATTTTCCAATTTTATACCCCATTCTAAGGATCATCAGCGCATTCTCAGTTATTGATTCTTCAGGCTTTAAGACATACCTCTTGATAATTAGTATCCAGTTTACTGACCTCCTGCCAACAGGACAAAAGCCTCATTATCGGAGATATCCAGATTTGCCTTAAAAGAAACACTAATATGGGGCATTTGAAATTTGACAGTCCGTGGCCCTCACCGCCAGGCATTAATGCCCCATCATCCGAACAAAAGCCCCAATAGAGCTCCTAACAAAATCGTCTTTGGAATAGACAGCTTAAGTTTATTCATGAGGAAACCTACAACTGCTGCAATCGCAACCAGGTTCCAGCCGATTCCCAAAGGTCCCTCTCCAGTCAAAAATGTCCCTCTGCTCTGCGAAACCACAACAGCGGCCAACATGCCGATACAGACAGGGCGGATTCCGGTAAAAAGCCATTCCAAATATCGATTACCCTTGAATTTCGTGATGAAATGTGCGGCCAGCATGCAGAGTGTCAGCGAAGGCATCATGGTTCCCAGATTTGCGCAGAACGCCCCCAGCCACCCGGCCGTGCGAAAGCCCACAAAGGACGCGCTGTTGATTCCCAGTGAGCCTGGGGTCATCTCCGCTACCGCCACAATATCCAGTACCTCTTCCGATGTCATCCATCCGTACCGGAGTACGATATCGCTGATGACCGGAATCATAGTCATCCCGCCAAAGCTGCAGAACCCCACCTTCATAAAAGACCAGAACAAAAGAAGATAGATCATGAATGACCGCCCCCTTCCCGTTTGTTATCCGCCAATCCGTCTTGAGCTGCTTGACGGTCATCCGTCAGTCCGCCTTGGGTTTTCCCGCCAGCCTGCTTCTGATCCCGGACAAAGCCCAGCGCCAGCCCGAACACGGCGCCAAGAATTACAATCATAGGCTTACTAAGGCTTGTAAAGGTGCACAAAAAAAAGGCCACAGCCATGATGACATAGCTAATCCTTGATACAAGCGCCTGTCCTTTTAATTTCCATGCCGCACCTATGATCACAGGAATGACCGCGCCTCTGACTCCATTCAGCACATGGCTGACCGCGCCAATCTGCTTCATAGCCGTATAAAAGTAAGTGACGATAGAAAACACCAGGAGAGCTGGTGTTGAAAGTCCCAGGGTAGCTGAAAGCGCTCCCACCGGACCCGCCACCGTATAGCCGAACATTACCGAAATATTCATGATCATCAGTCCCGGAAGAGATCTGCCTACGGACATAAAGTCAAGAATCTGCTGCTCCGTCACCCAATGACGCCGGTCTGCAAATTCTTCCTGCATCTGAGCCACAATCCCCCATCCGCCGCCGAAGGTAAAACATCCAATCTTAAACATGACACAGAAAATTGTGACATTCTTTTTCCACTTTTCCCACATATACATCCCCTCTTTCCCATTTATCATACCACTTTTCAGAAGGGACGTCCATCATGAAAAAGTCTTAACGCTTCAAAACAGGCAAAGCTAAAATCCTCATGGTTTCCCACGCGCAATACGGGCAGTTATCTTTTGAACTTTTTCCCAAAAACTCACATTTCCCATCCCAATAATTCACTGTAGAATTTCTGTAATTCTTTTTCATCCTGACAGTCGATCATAATATTTCCTATCACTTTTATGTTCTCCGTCTTGCTGGGATTACATATGTAATTCCCTTTAGTTTTAATCTCTTCCCAAACTGACCGGGGATGTATCGACCATCATTTCCACTGATCCTGATAAAACTTCAGCTCTATTATACCAGAACCCAGCCCACAACACCACTGCAGAATAAGCCTCTTATATCCCCTCATCCAAAATATAACCTCTGATTCTAACAGGTATGTATTACCTCCTGATGCTCTGGAAGATACCTCATCGCGGTGCGAACCTTTGCACGTTTTCCGTAAGGTAATTTTAATCATTTCCATACTATGACATTACGCTAATTTATTATATAATTTTAATAACATATATGAAACAATTTTAGGAGGATACCTTATGCATTCATCAATATTCTTTATGATCTTTAGCTTTATTTTGTATGTTGCCCTAATTATTGGATTCTTTGCTCTCGCATACTTCATTCTTAAGAAAGCAATTAAAAATGGTCTTATAGAAGCCTATAAAGAAATTCAAAAGCTTAAATGATCCTAATTCCATAACTACATCCTGGGGAGCCTTATTCGCTCCACAGGATTTTTCTTCTTTATTATGCAAAATAAAAGAACTACTAACTTCATGCCTGATAGTTAGCAGTTCCCTATTTATATATCATTCAAAACCGGAAGCTGTCAATCGAGAAATTTTTTTAAATCTGTTATAAATTGTGTCTGCGCCTTTTTCAAATACGTTTGTTCAAATACACTTTTACCAATTGGCCTTATAGAAAGCTTTTCCGCTGTTACACTCGCTGTAAAGTCAATCTCTGTTTCACTGCCTTTGGATGCAAATACAAGGGTCCAGTGTCCTTTTGTATGGCTGTTTCTTACATCAAGCTCCCAGCGCTTGTGCTGTTCAACCACAGTAACTGTAAACGTAGTGGAATAGCCATTGGGGGAATATTCTATAAACTGTTTTTCATCTATCAATTCTGTTTTGCTCACATCGCTTCGCCATGTATGATAATGTTCAACTGCTAATACGGTTTCCCATACTTTGTAACTATCGCACTGGATCATAGCCTTTATATTGGATGATGTCATATTCATTCCCTCCTATCTGAATTCCATTTCCTATTTACAGAATACACTAAGATCTATTAACTATCAATATAAAACTGTCTAGATAATAAATATCTTTCTTAACGTTTTGGAACGTTTATAATTGAAAATTTAATTTTTGTATGTTATAATATACAAAACAATACTATTCAATACAAACAAGAGGTATAAGAATGGAAAATATCAATTTGAATGTTGGCAAGCGGCTTAAATCAATTCGTAAGAACAAGGAGCTGTCTTTAGACGAGGTTTCAAACTTAACCAATGTAAGTAAACCTGCCTTAGCTCAAATTGAGCGTGGTGCTTCCTCTCCGACTATAAACACTCTATGGAAAATATCGAAAGGGCTTAAAGTTCCATTATCCTATTTCTTGCAGGAACAGGAGAACGATTTTCAGATTGTTGACTTTAAATCACATAAGCCAATTTTGGAATATGGTGAGTTGATGAAGACATATGCAATTTTCCCCTATTGTCCAACGCGGAACATGGAAATATTTTATGTAGAATTTGCTGCTGGCTGTGATTATCGTTCCCAACAACATTTAGATGGAGTGGAAGAATATCTCTTTGTTATACAGGGAAAACTGCAGCTTGTTTTGAACGGCAGGGAAATTGTTGTTAAAGAAAAGCAATCTATCCGTTTTCGTGATGATATTCCTCATCAATACAATAATCCGTTTAATGAAATGTGCGCCGCCTATAACATAATATTTTACTTAAATGCATGAGCTGTTCATACAAACGGAACCACCTTTAACTTATATTGGAATAGGCACAAGGCAATTGCGTATGGTCAAGTATGTTTTAGGCAAATAGCGCAAATTTAGCAAATCCAACTTCAGGAGGGGCATGATGGCTAATATTTATAGAGTAGTGGATGAAAAATGTTGGGAAAGAGCAATGCATTGTATGATCTTTAGAAATAGTATTGAACCTGCCTTTTGCGTGACATTTGAAGTAGATATTACTAATTTCCTGCAAAAAATTAAGAGACAAAATTTTTCCTTTACATTTGCAATGGTATATGCTGTATGTAAATGTGCAAATGAAATAGAAGCATTTAGATACCGCTTTTTGGATGGAACTATTGTTTTGTATGATAAAATCGATACCGCTTTTACATATCTGAATCAAGATACCCAGTTGTTTAAGGTGGTTAATATCCCTATGCAAAATAAGATTGAGGAATACGTGGAGTTGGCAGCAAAAACCGCAAGGGAACAAAAAGAATACTTTACCGGGTCTCTTGGAAATGATGTTTTCCAATGCTCCCCTATGCCGTGGATAACATATACTCATATTTCTCATACGAATTCAGGAAAGAAGGACAACGCAACGCCCCTGTTTGACTGGGGGAAATATTATAAAAAGAACGGAACATTCTTCATGCCAATATCGGTTCAAGCACATCACTCATTTGTTGATGGTATTCATATTGGAAAATTTGCAGATGGATTACAGAAATATATGGACGAATATTAATATATCTTAAACTAATTTAGCATACTGGTTCCAGTGTTCCTATTGACCGCCCATCTTATTTCCAAATATAAAATAAAAGAGGACTAAGAGGTATCAACCATGAAGAAAAAACACGGATCCCATGAACCAGCCCGCCAGATCAACCCAAAAGGAGGCGCCGGATGAACCTAAAAACCATTAGCTGTATATTCCTTCTGGTAATGTCCGCTGTCCTCACCTTCTGCGGATGCACTCAACCAACGCCCGTCCTGTCAGACGGGACCTATGTTACAAGCGGTAATGAGACGGATTTTTTCCAGCCAGCCATTACCTTTGATCTGACAGAACACCGTTTTTCCTTTGGTTTCAATCCCTCATCATCCTACTTAACCGCGGGAACAATCTCTGTTGACAACGGCTATGTCACCGCAGCTACGGACGATGGGGCGTATACTTACATTTTTGAGATCAAGGACAAGAACACGGTATGTTTTGTCCAAAAAGGTTCGGATCCTGTCACTGTCATGAAAGGTGAATCTCCTGTGACAGATGGAACCGAATTCAAATTAACCGGTCAATAGCTGCTACCGCTCAAATGCAACCACACCGCATTCATAGGGGTGATCATAATAGACCACTGTCTTTCCTTTGGTCCTGTGCAGCAGCAGCTTCAGGATGATCAGACCATCTCCTCCTCCGCTGAAGATCATCATCACGGACAGCGCCGTCATCCCCGGGTTTCCAAAACAGACCGCGGCCGCTGACAGCGCAAATCCCAGAATCAAAGTGGGCATGGCGGCACCTATGATGTACTGCCATTTGCTCAGAGGTTCCGAACAGGTGCAGTAGGGAGTCAGGGCCTGCCAGATCACACCAAATTCAATGGAGTGGAAATGTTTCTTTGCAAACATGCTCCATGTCAATCCATGGATTCCCTCATGTACCACGATCAAGAACAGGAACAGGGCAAACAGCCATATAAAACCGGCCCCAAAGTAAAAGTCTCCGCTGGGATTCTTCATACGATACAGAAAGATTACGATTCCGGCAAATGGCATCATTAATATGATCGCAAATATATTGGCCTGTATAATGCCAACTGTGAGATCAGTCTTCGTATACCCTTCTTTTTCCATGGTTTTACAGACAACGTCAAACTGCGCTTTCCGCTCTGATTCTTTGGGGCTTAAGTTTCGTTTGGATTCTTTTGTCATTTCGTATCACCTTCTGTTTGTTGATTTGTCTCATCCATTCTGCCGTTCTTCATTGCTCTGCGCCAACAGACTGTTGATGTTTTTAATATCATGCCTGTCAACCTCCCTCAATTCATACCCGGTATGAAAGACGCTTTGGCCCATAGCTGAAATACAGGGGATCTCCCGCCCTTCCAACATGGTTTTACTGAAATAATCCGGCTCAAACTCATACCATCCTCCCTGCATATCGGCCTGCTTTGCCTTACCGTCACCAGAGATTACAAATGGATGGATGTCTATGTAACTCATTTCCGGATGATACAGTTCAATCCTCACAGGTCTCCAGTCTGTTGTAACCGAATAACCATGGGATACCAGGGTATCGATCAATTGGTCTGTGTATTGGGCGTCAAAATCAATGTCGATATCTCTGTGTTCCCGCGTTTGTTTTCCCACAAGCGCGTCTACTCCCCATCCTCCGTCTAACCAGTAACGGATTTCCAAACGGTCCAGCAAGTCCAGTACATCCATCAGGTCTTCTTTTGTTGCGGTTTCCTTTTTCGGCATCTCATTTCCCCTTTGTCTTTTTTATTTTCCAACATGATATGAATATTTTATCACAATATACTGTTTTTGTATAACCTACAGTTCAACAGGCGGTTCCCCTTGTATGGAACCGCCTGTTTTCGCCGCAATATTTAATTTTGCACCCCAAACACCTTTCGCACCACCATGTCATAGATCAGCTTTGTTCTCTCATCAAACAACACCCATACTATACGGTCCAGCTCCCCGTCATGTTCCTTCAGGAACCTGTCCATCTCATTGGCCGCAGTCTCCGCCGCAAGCTCCACGGGAAAATGATAGATGCCCGTTGAGATGGATGGAAATGCGATCTGCCTCACATGATGCTCCACTGCCAGCTGAAGGGAATTCCTGTAGCAGGAAGCCAACAGTTCCTCCTCGCTGTGCGTTCCTCCGTTCCACACCGGTCCCACGGTATGTATGATGTACGTGCAGGGCAGCTGATATCCCTTTGTGATCTTGGCCTGCCCTGTCTTACAGCCGCCTAACAGCCTGCATTCCGCCAAAAGTTCCTTGCCTGCACCGCGGTGGATGGCGCCATCCACACCGCCTCCTCCTAACAGTGAGGAATTGGCGGCATTGACAATTGCATCCATGCCGCTTACCTTTGTAATATCTCCCAAAACCGTCTCCACAATTGTTTTATACATCCTGTCTCCTCTCCCTTCGCCACATAGTGTTTTCCTGTTTTTACCTATTATATCACATAATCCCAAGGCTGTCCCCCCTCTCTGTTCAAATCTTCAGACAGGGAATGATCACTCAGTAACAATAGCAATGGTATCTGGTTCGTATATAAACGCCATTTCCCTGCCGCCCTCCTGACTGCCATACCACATTGCCCGGAAGGACGCTTCCATTTTCCAACAGATACTTCGCATTGGCCCAGTTCTGAGGCGTAGGCTCACGGTTGTAATTTCCGTCCCTGGTACATGCATACTGCCCGCGCTGGAACACCACATCCTGGATCGTGTTGGGAAAGGACGGATGGCCCACCCGGTTGAGGACCACGGATCCCACGTACAGCTGCTCGTCATCCGGATAGGACTGTGCTTCCCCACAGATCACATGGGCCAGGATATATAGGTCTTCCTGGGTATAAGATGAAAACCTCAGGCCCGCAGGATTCGCAGCCTGAGCGCTGTCAACGGCCAGTTCCATGAGTGCCATTGAGTTTGCATCCAGTTTTTCAAAGACCGCCCTGCCCTCCTGGCTCCCCCCAAATGTCCCTCTTTTCATCACATCCGCTGTGGATATAAGATCATTTATGACCGCATCTGCCTGGGCACAAAGGGTTGCCGCGGCGGCGCCATCCCCGTCCGCATATACCACTGCCGGGAAGGCCAGTGATAAAAGCAGTGCTGTTATACCGGTTTGTATTAGTTTCTTCATCATTGCTCCTATTCTCATAACTGCTTATTTCCATAATCTGCTTTTCTTTATATTTTATCCCAAAAAGCAGACATCTAATCACAGCCAAGGGGCACAGGGGAATGATGGGTACAAAACAAGGGGAAGAAAAAGAGAAGAAAAAGGACTAACAACGGAATAAAACGAAATAAAAAGGGATCCCTCGGCCGCGCCTGGGGATTCCCTCAATCAAGCTACTTCATGATCCATATTTACCCTCAGTGGACAAGGGGGCCTTTGAATGATATAGAGACTTCTATCTTATGCCAAGAACCTGGTCCGGATCCGGTTTAATCATGTTCCAGGCAGCCATTAATGCCTCCCTTAACTTTTCCTCCCCCACAAACTCAATCTGCTTATTCAGCACATAGGCGGTCCGCTCCTCGGGCCCCATCTGGAAATAATCATCCTCATCCCTGTATGTATCGCTTAAAAAGTTGTATTTGTTCACAAGCAGCTTTTTGTAAGCAATCTCCGCTATGGTCCACCGCTTTGTATGTTCCTCACTCATCACGTTAAAATCCACAAATATGATAATATCCAGATTCTGTTCACTTCGGTATTTTAAGGCTTCTACTCTCATAAGCGTCCTCCCAATCAGTTCCTATCCGCTTTCTCCATTATAGCAAAATTACGGCAATAACACCACTGTATTTTCAATTGTTTACACGATTTTCCATTTACAGGGAATTAAAGAACATGGCAGGGGATCATGTCCAATGATTTGGATTTCATTGAAAAAACAGGTGAATTTTTTGTAGAACTGTGTTAGAATTAGAACATACATTCGGCGGGAGGGCAATAATGGAACTACATGTAATATGGTTTATCATTCCATTTATATTATTGTGCGGCATTGTTTATTCGGTGCTGCGCGGCTATATTTACGGCGCAGTTTTGGCAGCTCTTTCTCTGCTTGCAGCACTGATCAACCTTGTTTATTATATTGCCGGTTTTTTCTTACATATCAAGATACGGAACACACTTGCCCTCTGTTTGTTCCTGGGGGTTATGTCTGCTGTCTGGCTGATGGCGGTACTTCCCTTTGCATACAGGCATTGGGCCAAACGGCCCTCCGTTTCCATGTGCCTGATCGTAAACGTATTCCTGATCCTCACCTGGAACATCCTTGTTTATATTTCTTATTTCCTGTGATGCCTGTCCCAGATGCCGGCGTACAGCAGCGCCCCCACTATAGCCACTATGAGCACAATTCCCTTTATGTCTTCCATAATGCCCCTTCCTGTCTTCAGACAGCCTTCTCTTTTCCGTCTTGTTTTTCCGTTCCATTATAGCATATGAATCCCTAAATTACACATTCTTTCATGTATTCATTCACATATCTATGGATCAGTCCTGCCCTTTTTTCTCCCAGTATATTTTCCAGTTCTCTCAAAGTGAGCTGTCCCTCCAGATACATCCACGCAATCCGGATCGCCTCACTACCAATCTCTGCTACAAGCTCCAGCTGTGTCATATTTCCCCCTCTTTCAGCACGTTTTTCAGGCAAATATAATTGCCAGCCTAATATTATATTCCTCACCATGCCGAAAGATTCCTGTATTCATGATAAAAAATAAAATGACCAGTCGGGGAACTGGTCATTTTAGGAGAAGGTATTTCGTTTCTTATGGGGTGTAGCAAAAACTATATAATGTATTGGGGGGATTACGTCTATTATAATAGCATATACCGCAAAAAAAGTGTGCACAAACTTTATGGGATATGAAAATTTATTTTATGCACTTTGCAGATATTAGGCAAACAATGGCTCCACATGGCCCCTGTTGGAGAAATCCAGAAGCGAAACCGGCCTGTCCTCCTCATCCTCTGCGTCCATGGCTTTATACCAGATATCCAGGGCTTTACGGACCGTGATCTCTGTGTCATGATAATAGTAAAGGCTTGCACCGGTATGGGTCACAACGTCTTCGATCAACAGCCGGGCGTCCTGATTCTCAAATAACACTTCATTCAAATTATACTTTGTAATTTTCATACAGGCACCTCCTCGTAAGCGAACATGTGTTTGTTTTCATATCATAATCATATCACGAACATACGTTTGTGTCAAGAGTCAGTATCATGGACTTGCTTTTATGTGCTCCGTATACTATAATGTTGGGGATATTCCAAAACAATCACAGGAAGGCAGCCCATATGCTCATCAATTATTTCAGGAAAATAGGAATGCGGCGTTTTGTCATTATGACCACAGGAAACATATTCCTCGGTCTGGGAATCAGTATATTTAAGCTGTCCGGATTGGGCAACGATCCCTTCAGCGGTATGGTGATGGCCCTGTCCGATCTGACCCATATCACATATGCCACCTTTCTTCTCATGGTCAATGCCGCCCTTTTTATTTATGAGGCCGCTGCCGGCCGGAAGCTCATCGGTGTGGGAACCCTTGTCAATGCTTTTCTTCTGGGGTACATCGTAACCTTTTTTTATAACACACTGCTGCGGGTCATGGGAGCGCCCCAGCAGATGATCCAGCGCGTCATCACCGTGCTTTTCGGCGTTGTCATTACCAGCCTGGGCGTATCCCTGTACCAGTATCCCAATGTAGGCGTGGCTCCCTATGACAGTATTTCGCTGATCCTGGTCCGCAAAAAACCCCATGTGCCGTACTTCCGTTACCGCATCAGCACGGATGCCTTCTGCGCCCTCATATGCTATCTGGCGGGCGGGATCATTGGTCTGGGCACTCTACTGTCGGCATTTGGTCTGGGACCTATTGTGCAGTTTTTTAATGTGCATGTATCCGCCCGGCTTTTAGACAGGGAACGGCTTTAATAATTTGTAAGCTTTTCTTCAAACTGCGTCCATGAATATCATTTATAATTAACACAATCCTGGCACAAGCCAGGAGTGTACTCTCGGAATCATCCCGCAAATCCGAGTATCAGGGGACTACGAGAGTCCACAGGAATACAAAGGAGGAATTATGATGGATACAAATAAGAAAATTCTAATAGGCGCGATCAGTGCAGCGGTGGTGATAGGCGGTGTGGCCATTGGCCTGATCCTAAGCCAGGCGCCGGAAAAGGCAGACCTTTCCACCATACACACGGAAGCTGCCACTGAAAGTCCAAAGGAGACTCTTCCCCCCACCACAGAAGCTGAAACAGAGACTGCCGCTCCCACGGAAAACGGCAATACATCCAGTGTCACAGCAGAGATAGAGACATACACATCCGGTAAGGTTTCCATCCAATATCCGGCCGTGAACAAGATGGATGACGCGGACAAGCAGGCCAAGGTCAATGAGCTGCTAAAGTCAAATGCCCTCTCTGTGATCAAGGCCAATGAAATTGATGAGTCCAAGGATACCCTTTCCATTAAGTGCAAAATCATATCCGTGGACCGCAAGAGGATCACCGCCACCTACACGGGAAGCCTTATGGGAGACGGCGCCGCCCACCCGGTCAATCTGTTCTATTCCAATACCGTTAACCTTCCCCAGGTCCAGGATCTGGGATTTGAGGATTTTACAGATGCCTATACCATGGCCGGCTATGTACTCAGTGATGATGTGAAATTCTCCGGTATTTCCGCTGATGTAGAGGCAGCTGTCCTGGAATACAGAAGCTCTCTGGATATCGACACCCTGACCGCAGTGTTTGACGGCGCGGATTTCCCCCTTTCATCAGGCACCGCCTGGCCGGAGTCCTTCAGCTACGAAAAACAGGGAACCATCTTCTTTTCCATGCCTGTTCCCCATGCATTAGGCGACTATGTCATTGTATCATTTGACCCATCTACCAAATAATGACGGGCGGAATGTCATATAACGGTTGATATCATAAGCTATTTGATATATAATTATCGTGACGTTTCAGGACGGCCCATCTTATTGACCGGAAAAGCCGGTCAATAAGCATCGGATTTTTATCCAATGTGAAAATGGGTGCAAAAACGGACTTATAAGCAAGCTTAACGCCCGCTTTTGCACCCATTTTCCTGCCGTCCTGAACTGTTACTAATTATCATTAATTCTAATAGATAAAGGAGCAGCAACAACTATGGATAACATAATGATTTTTGACCACCCTTTGATCCAGCACAAGATTTCCATATTGCGCAACAAATCCACAGGGACCAACGAATTCCGCGCCCTGATTGAAGAGATCGCAATGCTTATGGGCTATGAGGCGCTCCGCGATCTTCCTGTGGAGGACGTGGAGGTTGAGACTCCCATTGAGACATGCATGACACCTATGATAGCCGGACGCAAGCTGGCTGTGGTTCCGATCCTCCGTGCAGGGCTGGGCATGGTGAACGGCATCCTTGCACTGGTTCCCAGCGCAAAGGTAGGCCATATCGGACTGTACCGCGATGAAGTCACCCATGAGCCTCATGAGTATTACTGCAAGCTTCCCAACCCCATTGAGGAGCGCACCATCATTGTCACTGATCCCATGCTGGCTACCGGAGGTTCCGGCGTGGCTGCCGTTGATTTCATCAAGGAGCACGGCGGGAAAAAGATCAAGTTTATGGCCATCATTGCTGCGCCTGAAGGCCTGGAGCGTCTCCGTGCAGCCCATCCTGATATCCAGATCTATGTGGGCCATCTGGACCGCTGCCTGAATGAGAATGCCTATATCTGTCCAGGTCTGGGTGATGCAGGGGACCGCATCTTTGGAACAAAGTAAAATTGCCCTGTTAAATTGCCTTATAGAAAAAGCGGGAAAACGGATTTGTGCAGACACTGTGTACACTCCGTTTTCCCGCTTTTATTTTCATTCGTTTCCCGGCTTACTTAACTACCTTAAGTCCGCCTTTTCCCGGCTCTGCTGCCTCCGGCTCCGCTTCCTGCTCTCTTACTTCCTTGATAACAATATTATCCTGATTCTTGTAAATGGAATCAGCCGGTACACAGCCCCTTACGCTGGATAAAGGATATACATTGCTGTTTCTTCCGATCACGGTTCCCGGATTAAGGACACTGTTGCATCCGATTTCCACATGATCACCCAGAATAGCGCCGAACTTCTTAAATCCGGTGGTCACATCCCCGTCCTCAGCATGAACCTTAACCAGGGATCTGTCTGATTTTACATTGGAGGTCACCGCGCCTGCGCCCATGTGTGCCTTAAAGCCCATGATAGTATCGCCCACATAGTTAAAGTGCGGAACCTGGGCGCCGTCAAAGATAATGGAGTTCTTCAGTTCACAGGAGTTTCCGATCACAGCGCCCTCGCCGATGATCACACGTCCCCTTAAGAACGCGCTCTGACGGATCTCTGCCTTAGCGCAAACGATCATAGGTCCGCCCATTGCAATGGTTGGCGCAATCTTGGCAGTCTTATGGATCCAGATATTCTTGCCTACCTTTCTGTATTCATTTTCAGGAAGGATGGGGCCTAATTCCTCAATAAATGCTCCGATGTTAGGAAGCACTTCCCACGGATAAACCTGTCCGTCAAACAGCTTCTCTGCAATTGTATGGCTTGTGTCTAAAAGTTCCTTGATCGTCATCTGTTCCAGTTTCATAGTTTAGTCTCCTTTTTATTAGATTCTGTCTTTTTATAGAACGCGGCAGCCGAATCAAATACCCTGCGAAGATCATGCTGGTTATTCATCCGGATCACATTAACTGTCCTGCCTGCTACAAAACGCTCCAGCTTCTCCATATATTCCTCTGAGGTTATGGAGCCCTCTGATACATAGGTAAGCCCTTTTTCCCAGCTGGCGGTCAGATCCGGGTTTAAGAGCTGTCTTATGGAATTGTCCACCACATCATATACCATCTCCCCCAGAAGGTCCGGGGTAATGACCTGTGTCTTCTTATTCAGGCTGAGGTACTTGATATGGAACAACTTTTTCAGTATCTCTGCCCTGGTCGCACTGGTACCTATACCGCTTCCCTTGATCTGGGCACGCAGCTCTTCATCCTCTATGAGCTGGCCCGCATTTTCCATGGCCAGGATCATGGAACCGGAGGTATACCGCTTTGGCGGGGATGTCTCCCCTTCTTTTATGTTCAGATCCACCAAAGTAAGTATATCATTTTTTTTCAATTCTGCAAGCATTTGAAGCAATACTGTCCTGTCAACTTTTGGAGAAAGGGCATTCTGGGCCTCATCACCCTCCCCATTCTGGGTTTCATCCTTAGTCTTTCCGCCCTGGCCCTGATGATCCTCAAAGGTTTCCTCAACGCCGTTCTTACGGGCCAGATTCACATCCGCCACCTTCAGATATCCCGGGTCGGACATGACCTTAAAATTGGCAAAAAAGTGTTCCTTCATCCGCTCCAGCTCCAGGCTGTACTTCTGATAAACGGCCGCCGGATAGAAAATACTTAAAAACCTTCTGCATATCACCTGGTACACCTTTTCTGAAAGAGGCGAAAGCCCCCTGGTGTTCCCGGCTCCCTGTCCTGTGGGCACAATGGCATAATGGTCTGTTATCTGCTTGTCATTGACATACCGCGTCTTTGCAATGCCCTTATAAGCTCCCTTTTCCAGTATCTCGCCGGCAAACTCTGACATGGGCGCATAATTTTTTAGTCCCCCGATATTCTTATAGATCTCCTTGGCAACTGCGGTGGACAGTACCCTGGCATCCGTTCTGGGATATGTGACCATCTTTTTCTCATAGAGTTCCTGGACCACCTTCAAGGTCTCATCCGGGCTGATCTTAAACATCTTGGAGCAGTCATTCTGCAGCTCCGCCAGGTTGTAGAGAAGAGGCGGGTTCTTTGTCTCTTTCTTTTTCTCCTTTGACACCACCACCGCTTCCATGGGCGGCTGTTCCCGCAGCATGGCGATCAATTCCTCGGCATGGTCCCTGTCTTTAAAACCATTTTCCTTATAAAGATGGGGAGTTCCAAAATACCTGGAGCCCTCCACAGCCTTCCACTCCGCCTCAAAAGGCACAGGCTCCCCGTCCTTTCCAGGGGACTCAAAACTGCCGATCACCCTGTAAAAAGGTGTCTTTATAAAACTTCGTATCTCCCTCTCCCTGCGCACCACCATTCCCAGCACACAGGTCATGACACGGCCCACGGACAGCACTGTAAATTTGGTACCCAGGTAGTTGGACAGGGACGGCCCGTACTTCAGGGTCAGGGCCCTGGAAAAATTGATCCCCATAAGGTAATCTTCCTTTGCCCTCAGGTAGGCGGAGGCTGACAGGTTATCATACTCTGATTCGTCCTTTGCCTCTCTGATCCCCCTTAAGATCTCCTCCTCTGTCTGTGAATCGATCCAGACGCGCTTTTGCTTCTTCCCTGTCACACCGGCCATCTGGGCCACCAAACGGTATATATACTCACCTTCACGCCCCGAGTCCGTACACACATAGATGGTATCCACATCCGCCCGGTTCAAAAGGCCTTTGACAATCTCAAACTGTTTTTTTACATTCTCAATGACTTCATACTTAAATTCCTTTGGAAGGAACGGCAGTGTCTGAAAACTCCAGCGTTTATACTTCATGTCATAAGCTTCCGGATAACTCATGGTCACCAGATGGCCCACACACCATGTGACCACCGCATCCTCCGACTCAATGTACCCGTCCCCGCGTCTGCCCTTAATCTTTAGGGCCTCCGCAAACTGTACTGCCACGCTGGGCTTTTCCGCTATGTATAATGACTTTGACATCCAATCCCTCTTTTACTTTTCTCTCCTGTACGCGGCCTGGCAGGCCATGGTTTTGAGCCGTTTTCCAGGCGCGTATTTTTATAGTATACCATTAAATCCGTTTTGTGGCAATGAATGACGTACAAAAAGGCGCTGAACCAGTTTATTCAGCGCCTTTTACCGATCATGTTACTCAACCAGGAACTTATAGACCGTGGTTGTCTTATACTCCTGCCCCGCCTTTATCATGGGGGAAGGAAAATTCCCTTTGTGTACCGCATCCGGATAGTATTGTGTCTCAAAACAGAATGCATGGCGGCGGTCATAATGGGCACCGCCCTTTCCAGTCAGCTCATCCGTCAGGAAATTGGCAGTGTAGAACTGCATGCCCGGAAGATCTGTGTAACATTCCATCACACGGCCGCTTAACGGGTCCATTGCCCTGGCTGCCAGGGCCAGTTCTCCGGCCTTGTGATCCAGTACCCAGTTGTGGTCATATCCTTTGCCAAATATCAATGCTTCAAACGGTGCTTCGATGTCACGGCCAATGGGCTTCATTTCCGTAAAGTCCATGGGTGTTCCGGCTACCGGAACAATCTCCCCGGTGGGAATGGATACCTGGTCGGCAGGCGTATAACAGGACGCATCGATCCGGACCTCCTGCTTCAGCACATCCCCGCTGTCATGGCCCGCCAGGTTAAAATAGCTGTGATTGGTAAAGTTAGCCACCGTATCCGCATCACACACCATGTGATAATCCAGAATCAGGCTGTTGTCATCTGTAAGGGTATAGCTTACCGTTATCTTGGCATTGCCAGGATATCCCTGGTCCCCATCCGGGCTTTCCAGGTAAAAATCCAGTCTGCTTCCCTGCTCTGTGTCAGATGCCTGACAGGACCAGACCCTGTCATGATACAGGTTTGGACCGCTGTGAAGGTTATTAGGGCCGTCATTAGCGGCCAGGGGGTATTCCTTTCCCGCAATGGTGAGCACAGCCCCTCCGATCCGGTTGGCGTTGCGTCCCACCGGTGCTCCGAAATGGGGCGGATTCTTTCTGTAGCTGTCCAGATCGTCATATCCAAGCACCACATCCCCCATCTGTCCCTTTCTGTCAGGCACCATCATGGATACCCATACGCCGCCCAGGGTGATAAAGGAAGCTGACACCTTGTTTCTGTTGACCAGTGTATACTTATAGACCTCTGTGCCGTCCGGCATTGTCCCGAATAATTCCTTTGCGATTGCCATATGCCTCTCCTTCTCCTGTTTCCTGATGTAAATGAACCTGCATCGGATCCTGTATTGGATCCTGCACCGGATCCTGATTGGTGCTCTGCAAAAAACCGCCTCTATTTAGCCTGAATGTATCCCTTTGCCGTAAGCAGCTCCGCACACAGGACAGCTCCGCCTGCCGCCCCGCGGACCGTATTGTGTGACAGGCCCACGAACTTATAATCATACACTTTATCTTCCCTTAAGCGGCCAATGGAAATGCCCATGCCATTCTCGAAATCCACGTCAGCCGTAACCTGGGGGCGGTTATCCTCTTCCAAATATTGGATGAACTGTTTGGGTGCGCTGGGAAGCTCCAGTTCCTGGGGAAGGCCTTTAAAATTCACCAGCTTTTCAATGAGCTGTTCCTTTGTCACTTTCTTCCTGAACTTTACAAATGCCGCGGCCGTATGTCCGTTGAGTACGGGAACACGGATACACTGGCAGGTGATCACAGGGTCCTCCGCCTTCACGATCACGCCGTCTTCAATCCTGCCCCACAGGCGCAGCGGCTCCTGTTCGCTCTTTTCTTCCTCGCCGCCGATATAAGGAATAATGTTGCCCTCCATCTCCGGCCAGTCCTTAAATGTCTTGCCCGCACCGGAAATGGCCTGATATGTGGTGGCCACCACCTCATAGGGCTCAAATTCCTTCCACGCAGTCAATGCAGGGGCATAGCTTTGAATGGAGCAGTTGGGTTTTACTGCAATAAAGCCGCGCTCTGTGCCAAGGCGCTTTTTCTGGAAAGGAATGACCTCAAAATGCTCCGGGTTGATCTCCGGCACCACCATGGGCACATCCGGCGTCCAGCGGTGGGCGCTGTTATTGGACACGACCGGCGTCTCGGTTTTTGCATATGCTTCCTCTATGGCCTTGATCTCATCCTTTGTCATGTCCACTGCACTGAACACAAAGTCCACGCCTGCCGCTACCTTCTCAACCTCGTTTACGTTCATGACAATTAAGCCCTTAACGGCGTCCGGCATGGGGGTATTCATCTTCCAGCGCCCTCCCACCGCCTCCTCATAGGTCCTGCCTGCTGAACGCGGGCTGGCTGCCACTGTCACCACTTCATACCAGGGATGATGTTCCAGCAGGGAGATAAACCGCTGTCCAACCATTCCAGTTGCACCTAATATGCCGACTCTTAATTTCTTTTCCATAGTCCCTTCATTCTCCTCATTGTCCTTTTTTCTTCCGCCAGTGATGGAACTTCCGTGTGTGGGGGAATTTCCTTGATCGGGGAATCTTTCCCTATCCTATACCAAATCATAGAAAAATGCAACAGGAAATTCGTCTTTTACGCACATTTGTATTTTATACGCGGACACGCCTTGGATTTTGTGTGCGATATCCCGGCGCCAAACCCCGGCACCGCTTTTTTACAGGCGGACCTTGCTGCCCTTGCCGTCCCTCTTGGCAATCTTCAGACGGTTCATATGGACTTCCTTGCCCTTATACTCGATCACCGGGTCTTCTCCGATCAGATATAAGTTCTCCAGTTCCTCATTCTTGGCCAGTTTGATTCCCCGGACGCCTCTGGACGCCTTTTTCAGCACGGATATTTCCTCCAGTGGGAACCGCAGGAACACGCCGCCGGTGGTCTGCAGCACCACCTCGCTCTGCCCCTCTACAGGAACAATCGTCACCACCCCGTCACCTTCCTGGAGCTTCGTGGCCGCCACCATACGGTTGTTGGTCTCAAATTCTTCCGCAGGCACCTGTTTTACCATGGCCATCTTTGTGGCAAACACAAGGGTGCGGCCCTTCAGGTCCTGGGCGCTGGTCAGGTATATGATGGAATCCTTTGTTCCATCGTATTTGCTTAAGTTCTCAATGGGCGTTCCTTTGTCACGCAGTTTTCCTGCCGGCACATCCGCGGCCTTGATCTGGTACAGGTTGCCGCTGGAGGCAAACAGACAGATCTTATCCGTGTTCAGGCACCTTACCACATGCACCTGTTCCGTATCCACAGTCTCCTGGTTCCTCTCATAGGTGGACTTGTCAAGAAGCTTGCAGTATCCGAACCGGTCCAGGACAAAGACCACCTCCTGGACCGCAACCGCGGTCTCGTCATAAAAGGCCTCCGGCCCGTCCTCAATCAGAGTGCGCCTTGGAACGGAAAACTCCTTCCTGATAGCCGCCAGGTCATCCTTGATCACGCGGTTCATCTCATCCCTGCTTCCCAGGATCTTTTTATACTCGGCAATCTTCCGCAGGGTTTCCTTATGCTCCTTTTCCAGAGCCAGGATCTCCAGTCCGATCAGCTTATACAGGCGCATTTCCAGAATAGCCGAGGCCTGACGCTCTGTAAAATGCAGCTGCTTTGCATCCTCCTCAAATCCCGGCACCTTAAACTGGATCTTTGACACATCTCCGGACATCAGACAAGCCTTGGCATCCTTCAGGTTCTTGGCCCCCCTGAGAACCGCGATGATCAGGTCGATACAGTCACAGGCCGTGATCAGGCCTTCCTGCACCTCTTTTTTATCCAGTTCCTTCTGAAGCAGCACATTGTATTTGCGCTCTGTATTTTCATACTGGAAATTCAGGAAATTGCGCAAAATTCCCTTCAGGTTCAACGTCTCCGGGCGTCCGCCCGCAATTGCCAGCATATTGACCCCAAAGGTGTCTTCCAGCTTGGTCTTCTTATACAGAATGTTCTTTATCTTGTCAATGTCAGCGTCCTTGCGCAGTTCCAGCACAATGCGGATCCCGTCTTTATTGGACTGGTTGGAAATGTCCACCACATCGGTCAGTTTCTTGCTCTCCACCAGGTCCGCAATATCCACCAGCATCTTGTTGATGCCGGCTCCGATCATGGTATAGGGGATCTCTGTGATCACAAGCTTATCCTTATCCGCCTTGCGTTTGCCCAGTTCCACCTCAAATCTGCCCCGCAGCTTGATCTTGCCCACTCCGTTTTCATAGATGCCCGGAAGTTCACTTTTGTTGGCAATGATCCCACCGGTAGGGAAATCCGGTCCAGGCATATATTCCATCAGCTGTTCTGTGGAGATCTCAGGATCATCAATATAAGCCCTGACCGCATCCACCACCTCGCCCAGGTTGTGGGGCGGGATGCTGGTACTCATGCCGACTGCAATGCCTTCCGCCCCGTTGATCAGAAGGTTGGGCACACGGACCGGAAGAACCTCGGGTTCTTTTTCCGTCTCATCATAGTTAGGCACAAAGTTGACGGTCTTGTCCAGATCCTTCAGATACACTTCCTGGGCAAATTTCTCCAAACGCGCCTCGGTATACCTCATGGCGGCCGCCCCGTCTCCCTCAATGGAGCCAAAGTTTCCGTGTCCGTCCACCAGTGCCATGCCTTTTTTGAAATCCTGGCTCATGACAACCAGTGTCTCATAAATGGAGCTGTCTCCATGGGGATGGTATTTACCCATGGTATCGCCCACGATACGCGCCGATTTCCTGTGGGGCTTATCGTAATCCAGACGCAGCTCACTCATATCATAGAGGACCCGGCGCTGCACCGGCTTTAATCCATCCCTGGCATCGGGAATGGCTCTTGCAGTGATGACGCTCATGGAGTAATTCATGTAGCTTCTCTGCATTTCCTCGCTGTATTCTGTCCTTAATATCTTTTCAGCCATGTTATTATCTTCTCCTCGTTATACACCTATGCGTCAATCTCCGCTTCATCCGCATGTTCATAGATAAACTCGCGGCGCGGCGCCACTTCGCTTCCCATAAGCATCTCTGTTATCTCGGAAGCCATTCTGGCATCCTCGATCTCCACCCGCTTAAGCACCCGGCGCTCCGGATCCAGAGTAGTCTCCCACAGCTGTTCGGCGTCCATTTCACCAAGTCCCTTATATCGCTGAAGGGTAAAATCCCCGGTATGGGTCCTGCGGTAGCGCTCCAGCTCCTTTTCATCATACAGATACTGCTCCTCGCCCCGCTTCGGGATCACCTTAAACAGGGGCGGCATTGCAATATACACATGTCCGTCATAGATCAGCTCAGGCATAAACCTGTATAAAAATGTGAGAAGAAGCGTATCGATATGGCTTCCGTCCACATCGGCATCCGTCATCAGTATGATCTTATCATAGCGCAGCTTGGTAATATCAAAATCATTGCCATAGCCTTCCGAGAACCCGCAGCCAAAGGTATTGATCATGGTCTTGATCTCGGCGTTAGCAAGAACCTTGTCCATGGATGCCTTCTCCACATTGAGGATTTTTCCCCGGATCGGAAGGATTGCCTGATATTTGCGGTTTCTGGCCGTCTTGGCGGAGCCTCCGGCGGAATCTCCCTCTACGATAAAGATCTCGCATTTTTCCGCTTCCCTGCTCTCACAGTTGGCCAGCTTTCCATTGCTGTCAAAGGAAAATCTGGATTTGGTCAGCATGTTGGTCTTGGCCTTTTCCTCAGCGCGCCGTATCTTGGCCGACTTCTCGGCACAGGCGATCACACCCTTTAGCACTTCCACATTGCGGTCGAAATACAGCTGCAGCTCGTCTCCGGCCACAGTAAACACAGCCTTGGTGGCGTCCGCACTGGCCATCTTTGTCTTAGTCTGTCCCTCAAAGATAGGGTCCGGGTGCTTGATAGCGATCACCGCCGTCATGCCGTTGCGGGTGTCCGCTCCCGTAAAGTTGGTATCCTTTTCTTTTAAAATCCCAAGCTCCCTTGCGTAGCTGTTGATCAGCGCCGTAAACTTGGTCTTGAATCCGGCCAGATGGGTGCCGCCCTCCTGGGTAAATATATTGTTGCAAAAGCCCAGGATGTTCTCCTCAAAGGTATCCACAAACTGAATGGCGGCCTCTACCTCGATCTTGTCCACAGTACCCTTAAAATAGATAGGATCGTGAACCGCGGTCTTGCCCGTATTCAGTTCCTTAACATAGGCCACAATGCCTTCCGGCTCATGGTAAGTGACCTTCTCCTCTTCCCCCGCCCGCTTATTCTCATAGTAGATGGTCATCTGCGGATTCAGATAGGCAGTCTCATGAAGACGGCTTTTAAGCCATTCGGCCTTAAATCTGGTCTTCTCAAAAATCTCGCTGTCCGGAAGGAAATTGATTCTGGTTCCGGTCTCCCTGGTCTTTCCCACAATGGGAAGCAGCCCGTTCTCAAGCTTGACCACGGGCTTTCCTTTCTCATATTCGTCATGGTGAATGAAACCGTCCCGGTACACCTTTACATCCATGTGTTCCGACAGGGCATTAACTACGGAGGAACCCACTCCGTGAAGTCCTCCGCTGGTCTTATACGCGTCATTATCAAATTTACCGCCTGCATGTAAGGTGGAAAGAACGATCCTGGCTGCCGATACCCCCTTCTTGTGCATCCCCACCGGTATACCGCGTCCATTATCCCGCACCGTGCAGGAACCGTCCGCTTCCAGGGTCACCCAAGCGCTGTCACAGTATCCGGCCAGATGCTCGTCCACCGCATTGTCCACAATCTCATAGATCAGGTGGTTTAATCCCTTTGATCCAACGCCTCCTATATACATACCCGGACGCTTACGCACTGCTTCCAACCCTTCCAGCACTGTAATACTGTCCGCATTATACTGTTCCTTTGCCATTGCAATCCTCCATAATCAATAAGTACATACGTACGTTTCATCTTATAGTATTAAAACATATTTGTATTGTTTTGGCAAGTTTTGAGGGAGAAAAATTCTCCTGTGTAAAAATCTCCTGCCGTTTTGATAATTTTAAGAAACAAAAAAGGCCCTGTATTCACAAGGCCCTCAGTGTAAGCAGATGACGGGAATCGAACCCGCCTCCCCAGCTTGGGAAGCTGGTGTTCTACCGATGAACTACATCTGCACAACACTGATATTATACCACATCTTCCCGATATTTCAAGCAGATTTTATAAAATTTGGAAATTTTTTTATATGTTCTCTTATATTCGTCCTGCCATCTCTACAATACCTTGTTTAAAAAGCTTCTGGTACGCTCCTCCCTGGGGTTCCCAAATACCTCCTCAGGCGTGCCTTCCTCCACAATATACCCTTCATCCATAAAGATCACCCGGTCGGCCACTTCCCTGGCAAATCCCATCTCATGGGTGACCACCACCATGGTCATGCCATCGGCTGCCAGCTGCTTCATAACCTCCAAAACTTCTCCTACCATCTCAGGATCCAGGGCCGAGGTGGGCTCATCAAAGAGCATGACATCCGGATTCATGGCCAGGGAACGGGCAATTGCCACCCTCTGCTTCTGTCCCCCGGAGAGCTGTCCCGGATATGCATCCGCCTTATCAGCCAGACCCACCCGGTTCAGAAGCTCCATTGCCTTTTTGTCCGCGTCAGCCTTGTTCAGAAGTTTCAGCTCCGTGGGAGCCAACGTAATGTTCTCACGCACCGTAAGGTGGGGGAACAGGTTAAAATGCTGGAACACCATGCCAATGTTCTCACGCACCTTGTTGATATTGGTGTTGGGATCGGAAATCGGATGGCCGTCCACCACAACATCACCTGCCGTGATCTTCTCCAAACGGTTAAGGCAACGCAGAAACGTACTTTTACCCGAGCCGGAAGGCCCGATCATACACACGACCTCCCCTTCCCTTATCTCAATATTGATATCCTTTAAAACTTCCAGATCCCCAAAGCTTTTCTGGAGTTTCTTAACTGAAATCTTATTTTCCATAGGACACTCTCCTCTCCACATATTTTGCCATCCTGGACAGTATGGTACATACAACCAGGTAGAAAATTGCCACGGCCAGGTAAATGGGCATTACCATGGAACTGGCATTGGCGGCAATGATTTTGCCGTTCTGTGTAAGCTCCCTTGGGCCGATGACAGAAATCAGGGATGTATCCTTCAGCGTGATAATGAACTGGTTAATGATGGTGGGAAGCATGGTGCGGAATGCCTGGGGCAGGATCACCTTTCTCATGGCCTTGCCGTAGGACAGTCCAAGGCTTCTGGCCGCCTCCATCTGTCCCTTGTCCACAGCCTCAATGCCGCCTCTGATGATCTCGGCCATATAGGCGCCCGCATTCAGGCTCAGGGTCACGCAGCCTGCCGTAAAGGCCCCGCCGTAAAGGTTCCACTGGAACCCCAAGGGACGCAGCATACTGCCCACTCCATAGTACATGATATAGACCTGCACCAGAAGCGGCGTTCCTCTGATGATATCAATATAAAAATTGGCAATCACCTTCAGCGCCTTAAAGTCAGAGACCTTAAACAGTCCAAAGATCACTCCCAGGACCGTGGCGCAAAGAAGTGAAATGACCGTCATCTGCATGGTGATTCCCAATGCCTTAAAAAACGATGGGTAATACTGTGTCAAAATGTTAATAATCTGCATACTATCATCCTTTTCTCTTTTATAAGCTGCATGTGTCCTCCGGCAGGCTGCCGGACCGTTATAGCCAAATTTAAAACACTTAGCGCCACTGCATGTAACTGCTTTAAATTTATCCATAACATTTGTTTTCACATTCAGGCGCCGGTCCTGCTCCTGGCAGCAACCGGCGCTCATTGACTGCTGTGTGCCAGCAGTACTTATTTAGCAATATAGGTGTTCAGAATCTCTTCATACTTTCCATTTGCCTTGATGTTCTCCAGTCCCTTGTTGAACATGTCAACCAGTTCTGGATTAGCGCCCTTTAAGGTTGCAAAGCCATAGGAAGAACCTTTTTCCATATCAGTGGGAAGTGTCAGTTCAAGGCCTCTGGAAATCTCATAGCCGATTACAGGATAATCCTCAAAGCAGGCAGCCGCCTCGCCGCTGAGAACTGCCTGGTACATGTCGGAGGAGCTCTCGTACTGTGTCACCTCAAAACCATACTGGTCAGCAATGGACTCCGCAAAGGTGCATCCTTCCGTACCGATCTTTGCAGCCACATTCTGTCCCTTTAACTGGTCATATGTAGTGATGTCGGAACCGGACAGCACTGCCATTCCAACACCGGAATCATAGTATGGTTCAGAAAAATCGTATTTCTGTATCCTCTCATCTGTGATGGACATGCCAGCGATCACGCCATCGCACTCTCCGGACTCCAGAGCGATACATGCTGCGGAAAATCCAACCGGAATCACTTCATACTCAAATCCCTGGTCCTGGGCAATTGCCTTTAAAATATCCAGGTCAATCCCCACCATCTCACCCTTCTCATTCTCAAATTCAAATGGGGCAAATGTGGTATCCGTGTTGATGACGTACTTCTTTCCTGACGCTGCGGTACCTGCTGCTGATTCAGCTGCCGTGGTATCGGCCGCGCTGGTATCGGCCGCTGCCTCTGTTGCCGCCGTGGTATCGGCCGTGGTCGTCTCCGCCGGCTTGGAACCACATCCGGTCATGGAAAGTACCATAACAGCTGCCATTGATAATGCCATGAATTTTTTCATATCTACTTCCTCCTTTTGCTCAATGAAATAAAATAAGGGTGACTTTAATACATCCTGTCCCCTTTGACCTGTGACGCACCTGCATCATGCAGAATACTATAACACAAAGAAAAGCCAAAGTCAACTTATTGTAACTACCACAATCGAAAAATTGTGGTTTTCCGTAACAGTTCAGGACGGCGGGAAAATAAGTGCAAAAGCGGGGTCTAAATCCCCTGGCGAACCGGAAATTTCTCCACGATCTTCCCTGTGTGATATGCCTCCAGGAGCATTTCCAGATCACGTATCTTTGTCTTCAGCTGGCATCCCACATCCGTATCGCCCACAAGCTTGCGGTTGGACACTCGTTTGACAATGATGCTCTCCGAGTGGATATCGCTTTCCTTTTCTATGGCCGCCTCCGTGGACTCAAAGGGTTCATGGGCTGCCAGGATCAGCCCGTAGGAATTATAGCTGAGCGTATAACCTGCAATGCCGGTTTCCTTCTGGTATGCCCGTGAAAATCCGCCGTCAATGACCAGCACCTTTCCGCCGCATTTGACGGGATTCTCGCCGTTTTTTGACTTCACGGGCACATGGCCGTTGATGATGTGCCCCTCCTCCTGGGAAAGTCCGAATTCATCCAATATTGCCCGGGCCGTGGCCTCATCCTCCAAAAGGCTGTAGTAGGGATTCTTCTTCTCCCTGTGCGTCTCCTTGTCTGTCAGGAAATACCGCTCAAAGGTAGCCATCTTGTCCTTGCCAAACAGCGGGGAGTTCTGATGGAGCCAGATATACCAGCAGATATCCCTTCCCTTTTTCTGTTCCTCACAGTCGGTGGACATAAAACCCTTGCGAACATAGCTGTCCAGCCGTTCATATAGGGCCTTGCCCTTACAGGTTTCCCCGTATATCTCAACTTCCTTAAAGCTGCCGTCCTCATTTAGAGGGATGCAGCCGTGATAGAGGAGGTTTCCGTTGTATACCTTGTACAGGCTGCCTTTGGCCAGCAGAAAACGCATGTGCTGCTGCAGTTTTTCACAGTTCATGAATGCCTTTACCAGGCGTTCCATGATTCCTTCCTCCTCCTCTGTCAGCCGGTATGGATCCGCCGGGTCCACGGTGGGGAAATGACAGTCCGTCATCTGGTACTCCTTCCCATCCAGACAGATGGTGCCTTTCTCAAAATCAACCAGATGGAGAAGATTCCTGGCCTCCAGTTCAAATTCCGGATGCTCCTTGATGAGCTGTCCCTCCACCTTAAACTGGATAATGGAGATGGCTTTGTGCATCTTCATATTCAGGTCCGTCTCGCTGGGACTGCAGGTGTTGGTCCCCTTAAGCACAAAACAGGTGCAGGGATCATTTCCATAGACGTCCAGGGCAAAGGTGGCCAGCGGAAGCAGGTTGATGCCATATCCGTCTTCCAGGATATCCAGGTTTCCGTACCTTGCACAGATGCGGATCGCATTTGCAATGCATCCCCTCTGCCCCACCGCGGCTCCCATCCAGAGCACATCATGGTTCCCCCACTGAATGTCCAGGGAATGATAGGACATAAGCTTATCCATGATGATATGGGGTCCCGGCCCCCTGTCATATATATCTCCCAGTATGTGCAGATGGTCTACAATGAGGCGCTGGATCAGTTCACACAGGGCCACGATAAATTCCCCGGCCCGGCCCACCCGTATGATGGTCCGCACAATGGCGCTGTAGTAGGATTCCTTATCCCTCACATCCACCTTTTCCGTGATCAGCTCCTCAATCACATAGGCAAATTCTGGCGGCAGGGCCTTTCTCACTTTAGATCGGGTGTATTTGCTCGCCGCCCGCTTGCTCACCTCTATGAGGCGGTACAGGGTTATCTTATACCAATCCTCCCTGTTATGTACCTGATCCAGGATCTGCGCCATCTTCTCCCTGGGATAATAGATCAGGGTGGCCAGTTTCTGCTTATCCTGGCTGCTCAGCGTGTTTCCGAACACGTCATTTACCTTGCGCCGCACAGCTCCCGACCCATTTTTTAACACATGGGAAAATGCTTCATATTCCCCATGGATATCTGTCAGGAAATGCTCGGTCCCTTTTGGCAGGTTCAAAATGGCCTCCAGATTGATCACCTCCGTGGAAGCTGCCGCAATGGTGGGGTACAGTTCCGACAACCGCTCCAGATACCTAGTTTCAAGATTACTCATAGTTACCTCCTCCCTGTTTAAAAGGGCCTGCCACCCTTACAGCGGGAAAGCAGGCCCGAATACCGGCCGGTATCAGACAACGGGAACATTTACTCCTGTATGTCCCGGTCGATATAAATCTTTTCTTCTTCATCTATATGGTCCAGGCGCAGATAATCCTCCGTTCTGGAGGACAGGTCCTTTTTCACAAGGGAATTGCTCACATACATGGATGTAAGCCTGTATATAACGGCAAATGTGGGAACCCCGATGATCATTCCCACAAAGCCCATGAGTCCGCCAAACAGCAGGATGGAAAACAGCACCCAGAAGCTGGGAAGCCCCGTGGAATCCCCCAGTATCTTCGGCCCCAGGATATTGCCGTCAAATTGCTGTAAAATCAGTATGAAAATGAGGAAATACAGGCACTTCATGGGACTGACCAAAAGGATCAGGAATGCGCTGGGTATGGCTCCGATAAAGGGGCCGAAAAAGGGGATCACATTGGTCACGCCTATGATCACACTGATGAGGAGCACATAGGGCATTTTCAGGAATTTCAGGGCAAAAAAGCACATGATCCCGATGATCAGGGAATCCAGAAGCTTGCCGGTGATAAAACCGCCGAACACACCGTGGGCAAAACGCACTTCACTTACGATCCGGTTGGCTTCCTTGAGCTTGAACACACTGTATATGATCTTCTTGGACTGGGCTGCCAGGGTATCCTTGATATTCAGGAAATAAACCATGACAATCACGCCGATCAATATATTCTTCACCACCGTAACCACGTTCAGCAGTCCCGTGGACAGCTGTCCGATGATCATTGACATGTTGGGGACCAGCTTCTCGGTGAGCCACTTCTGGAATTCCTCCACAGCCTGCTCATAATATGGCATAACAGCCTGCTGGACATCCGGGTTGTCCTCAAACAGCTTGGTCATCCAAAGGGTCAGGTTGTTGATATACTCTCCTATACTCTCCTGCAGCCCGATGATACTGGTGTAGATCTGGGGGATGATCATACTGAACAACCCAGCCACAATGGCGAACAATACAATAAGGCTTACCAGGGTGCCGGCCGTCTTGGCCAGCTTTCCGATGGCAGACTCACTTTTCATAACAGTCTTCAGCTTCAGCGTGGTGCATGCTCTTGTCTTATTGTAAATGGGCAGCATCAGATATGCCAGCACTGCCCCGTATATGATGGGCATCAGAATGGAGGCAATCTTCCCCAGCGCCCCGGATACCAGTTCAAACCGGGACAGAAAGAATCCAAACGCCACGCTGAGGGCGATCACGGCAAGGGCGGTGGTGCCCCAGTATATATAATTTTTAAATCTTGGGTTTTTCATGTACTATACTCCTATATCTTAAGTATTCCGTCATTTTCACAGGTCATACACCTGGACTTCCGTTTTAGTATACCATAAGCAGATGTTTCCAGCAATTGAGATTTATTTGAACCCGATGTTCCGGGGAAATTTTCACGGTTTCTTAACGCCTGTACCCCCTTCCCATTGCCCTGTTCCCTGCCCTTTAAAAGGAAACTCACACAAATCCTCGCATTTGTGGTATGATAGGGTTTACAGGAGTGCTCCGGGGACCCCTTTATATCCGGATCCCCAGGAGTGCCCCAGCAATTGATCGAGGTGTTGAACTATGTCATACATTATAAAAATGGCCCTGGATATCAAGGCCCGTTTTGAACCCCCCGCCCCCATGACATCTCCCCTGGAGGCCTACTGCGCCATCGGCACCATTGCCAAGGCCATGAAATTCAAGATGCCGGACCGGCAGGACACCCTGTTTCAGATGCGTGAAAAACTGAACGCTGACATAGGCCCGGATGGGCCTGAAGATGAGCGCATCAGAAAGATACATACCATCCTTATGAATTTCATCCGGGATGATGAGACAACAGATCAGATGATGGAATATGTCGCATATGGATATGAGAATGAGAGGTGACGGAAATGGATTATACGGAATATAGGGTTATTTTTCATATTGACGAACGTTCCAAATGGAAGCTGCTTCTGGGCAATGTGGAAAACCTGCTGCAGGCAGCTGATTCCCATGAGGATTGTCAAAGCATCACAGTGGAAGTACTGGCCAACAGCGAAGCAGTGCTGGAGTACGCCCCGGCCAGAGGCGCCGGCAGTTACTCGGCCCAAATGGCCGGTCTGCATCAAAGGGGTGTTACCTTTGCCGCCTGCAGGAATGCAATGAAAGGCAACGGTCTTACCGAGACGGATTTGGAAGTTTTTGTGGTTGCGGTGCCTGCCGGTGTGATGGAACTGGTAAAGCGGCAGGCTCAGGGTTACGGTTATATCAAGCCGTAACCCGTTGAGCTGCAATACCGTTAAGCGGGCCATACCCCTGTCGGGCTCTGATATTGTTAAACGGGCAGGATTATGTCCTGCCTTTTTTCCTGGTCATTACGTAGATCAGGGACGCGGTCAGGGCCACGGTCAGTATGATCATGCCTGCCACCGGAAGGAGAAGTCCGTACTCAGCCCTTCCTGTTTTGGGGAGGGCTTGAAGCTCCTCCTGCGACACGGCCTGGATCAGTGTCGGCTCTTCCGGCTGGCCAAGTCCGCCTTTGTCCTGACCCGGATCGCTTAGATTGACCCAGAAATCCCTGTTCCCGTAATAGTAACCGCAGTACCCCCACAGATCCCCGTTGGGATCCTTATATATCATATCAAACTGCATATCACTTTCCATTATCTTCAGTTCATTGTACCAGTCTTCAGCCCCCGGATACTGCCACAGATAAATGATCCCCTGTTCCGGCATTTCAACACGGGGCATGGATTCCTGGTCTGTCTCCTGCAGCTCACCCTTATGTTCTTCCCGGAAACTCTGTCCATCGTAGACCACCAGAAGGTCTGTCATGGGGATCCAGCCCACAGCCGCGCCATCCTCCCATCCATAATCCATCACCGGACTGCCGTTTTCATCCATGCGGTACTGAACCACTCCCCAGGTCCCGGAACGCCCGGTATCATAGGTCATGGAAATATAAAACACCGCTCCATTGGCAATGTGGTCTATGATCTTCCCTGTATCCGGCTGTTCCATGACCGTCACATATCCGTTGGAACCATTGGCATAATACCTGCGTCCCACATATTCGCAGTCCTCATAGTGCTCCTCGTAAAAGGAGTCATTGGGGGTCCATATCACATCGCCATAGGCAGTCCCATTGCCCAGAAAACAGATGGATACTGCCAAAAGCATGCACCAAATCCACGGAACAGCATACCGCACTTCTGCCCGTTCCATCTCTGCCCGTTCCATCTTTGCCCGTTTCACCTCTGCCCGTTTCCTGTCCCTCTGTTTCCTTCCCCAACACGTCCTGCCGCCAAAACCGCTTTTCATCTTGATCTCCTCCTACTTTTTATCTCCTCCAGCTTATCCTCTGGTCCCATCTTTTATTCCCGCCTTTAGCATCTGCCTTCTATTTCTGTCTTCCATCCCCGCCTTTAGCATCTGCCTTCCCGCTCTATCTGCCGGCCAGCGATGTGATGGTCGCTCCCACAGTAAAAGAAAACAGGTTGGCCCCTGCTGAAAACAGCCAGGGACGGCGGATCCGTCTGGATGCCGCCCTGTAGCACAGCCCTTCGGCCGCCGCCGCGCCTATCTCCAGCGCCGCTGTAACCGCTGCCTGGTTCTGTCCCATATACAGCAGATTCACATAATAAAGAAACACCACCGCCGGATTAGTCAGCAGGTTTACAAGTATCACCAATGTCATATCCCAGGGATTCCTGATTCCAAGGATCATTCCAAAACCAAGTTCCAGCACAATGGTCAGCGCCAGCGATATGGCCAGTGTTTTTAATATCCATATTCCCATTAGTTTACCACCTGCCTTAATCCCCACCCCAGAAGGAACAGGGACAGGACAGCCATGAGCGCCATCCCCGCCGGCGCAGATGCCGCAGTGAAAAGACCGGCAGATGACAGCAGGTTCCTTGTCCCTGATCCGGCGCCTTCCAGATAGACCGGGCAAAAGCCAAGGAACAGGCCAAATGTGAGAAGGCCGAAGCCAAATCCCTTTGCGCCGGGAAAGGCCCCGGCCACTGCCCAGAGTGTGAGGGGCATGGACATGTTCCAGAAAAGCACGGCCCCCAGCCCGCCAAAGGGATGCTCCAAACATAGAAATCCCAGCGCGGCTGCGCCCATGGAGAGGAACGCTGTCCTCGTGATGCCCATCCGGTCCCCCAGGATCCCTCCCAGGATCTTTCCCAGCACTACGCACAATATAAGGAGCAGGGCGCCTCCAGGAAAAGTCTCTTTCCAGGGAAACTTCTGGACCATGCCGGAAAAAGATCTCAGTATAACGGCACACAGGCAGCATCCCACAGCCAGAAGAACCCGCCGGGAACGCGCCCTGTTTTCAAACCGGACAGGCAGGTTTCCTGAGGAACGCCATAAGCCGCGGCTGTCTGCGGCCACAGGGATGAGAACCGCTGACAAAAGCAACAGCCCGGCGACCCAGATGGCCATACCCGTTCCTGTCTTTCCCGCCACTGTTCCAATATAGACGCCCAACGCTCCCGGAGCCACAAACAGGCCCAGAGGCCCTGCTTTCTTTTCACAGTGGTTCAGCACATCGATCCCGCCTCCCACATGAAAACAGGCATTGCCGACCCCCGCGGTCAGGGAAGCGGCAGCGGGATATCCGGCAGCTCCCAGTCCCAACCCGGCCAGGACACCCACACATCCACCCGCAGCCACCATACCGTTGCGGTTCAACCGGTCGGCAGCCGCGCCAATGGGCATTTGCATGGCAAAGGCACAGAAATTATAAACAAGCAGCCAAAGGTACCACCCTTCCCCTCCCACCACATAGGCAAATACAAGAAAGGCACATGATAAATCCACTGCCATATGGACCAGCGCATAAATTCCCGTCACCTGTTCTCCCCCTTACCCGGGTCCTGCGGTTTGTTCCTGAACCTGCCATCCCCTGCATTCTTTTGGATATCCGGGATATCCATATTCTTCCTTTACTATACCACAGGAATTATGGGCATTGTTTTAATATTTGCTTACGGTTCCTAAAAGAAAAACGGCAAAAAAGCGGAGGGATGGTTTCCACCCCCTCCGCAATTACCTGCGCCCGCTGCATAAATCATCCCTACTCTCTTGAGATCATGCCCAACGCTTCCGCTATGTCCAGATTACAGCCAAGTACGTTGACTGTCTCTTCACCGAAGATGCCTAATGTCTTACCTGTGGTATTCCTGTCTATGATGGAATTCAGCTCATCTTCTGTCAGGCCCGAGGCTTCCATGACAGCTCCAACCTGTACTCTGGCCCCCTGAACCGTTATATGCGGGTCCAGGCCGGACCCCGATGCAGTCAGGAGCTCAGAGGGTATATCTTCCTGTTTCACACCGGGATGATCTTTCATCCAGGCGGCCAGGTCTGCTTCCACCCGCGCCTTCAGATCCGGATTGGAATTTCCATAATTATAGGAACCGGATGACACACCGCCATAGCTGCCCTCTGCTTTTTCCTCCTCTGTATAGCAATTATAATTGACTGAAGAGATCCTTCCGTGGAAAAAGCGGGAATCCTCAAATTGCTGCCCTACATATTCAGAGCCCACCACCTGTTCCTGGCCGTCCACAGTAACCGTGATCAGGCTTCCGTTTGCCTGTTTTGGGAAAAGTGCCTGCCCGGCCAGGGTTAATGCCGCCGGATATACCACACAGCATAACACGCCCAGCACCAGGGAACATTTAAATGCGCTGTTTAAATACTTCATAACTGATTTCATATTTATCTCCTTCCGGCCGTTTTATTTGCCTTGATTTTATAAGCCTAACAATGCAAGTAACGGTGACACCATGACATCGATGATCTTAATTCCTATAAATGGCACGATCACACCGCCCACTCCATAGATTCCCATATTTTTAAGCAGCATCTTATCAGACCGCATGGGCTTATATTTTACTCCACGCATGGCAATGGGAATCAGGCTGGGGATGATGATGGCATTAAATATAAGCGCCGAAAGGATTGCACTGTATGGGGTTGTCAGCTTCATGATATTCAACATGTTCATCTGCGGAATCACCAACATGAACATTGCCGGTATGATGGCAAAATATTTGGCCACATCATTGGCAATTGAAAACGTGGTCAATGACCCTCTTGTAATCAAAAGCTGCTTGCCTATTTCCACCACTTCCAGGATTTTTGTCGGGTCGGAATCCAGATCCACCATGTTGGCCGCCTCTTTGGCCGCCTGGGTCCCCGAATTCATTGCAAGTCCCACATCCGCCTGAGCCAGAGCCGGAGCATCATTGGTTCCGTCTCCTGTCATTGCCACGATTTTTCCCTCAGCCTGCTCTTTCTTGATTTCAGTAATTTTATCTTCCGGCTTGCATTCGGCGATAAAACCGTCCACACCGGCTTCCTTTGCAATGGTTGCGGCAGTTAGTGGGTTATCACCGGTACACATAATGGTCTTGATGCCAATTTCCCGAAGTCTTGCAAAACGCTCCACCAGCCCCGGTTTTACCGTATCTTTCAAATAAATGACGCCGAGAATACGGTTGTCTCTGCAAACAGTAAGAGGTGTTCCGCCTAATTTTGATATTTCCTCTACAATCGTGTCCAAATCCTTTGGAAGCTTTCCGCCATGGGCGCTCACAAATGCCTTGATCGCCTCTCCCGCCCCTTTTCGTATCCTGGTGCCGTCCTCCAGATCAACTCCCGACATCTTGGATTGGGCTGTAAACTCGATGAAATCCATGTTCTTCTCAACGGAAAGATCGATCCTGCTCCCCATCTTCTTCCCCAACTCCACAATGGACTTTCCCTCAGGTGTTGTATCTTCCAGCGATGACAATACCGCCAAGTCAATCAGTTCCCGTTGATCCGCCCCTGCCACCGGCCGGAAATCCGCCGCAAGGCGGTTGCCAAATGTGATGGTACCTGTTTTATCAAGTATCATTGTATCCACGTCACCACAAGCCTCCACAGCCTTTCCTGACATGGCGATCACATTAAATCTGGTAACGCGGTCCATGCCCGCGATACCGATTGCAGACAGCAGCCCTCCAATGGTGGTAGGGATCAGGCAGACCATCAGCGCAATCAATGTTGCCACCGGAATCTGCACCCCTGAATAAACCGCAAAGGGGTATAGGCACACAATGACGATCAGGAATATAATAGTCAGCCCTACCAGCAATGTGTTAAGAGCGATTTCATTTGGCGTCTTCTGCCTGGACGCTCCCTCTACCAGGGCAATCATTTTATCGAGGAAAGAACTTCCCGGTTCCGCTGCGATTTTTATCTTCAGCCAGTCTGATACCACAGTCGTTCCGCCTGTCACGGAGGAAAAGTCACCTCCGGCTTCGCGGGTAACCGGCGCGGATTCACCCGTGATGGCCGATTCGTCAACAGAGGCAATTCCTTCAATGACCTCGCCGTCATTGGGGATCAGCTCGTTCATCCTGACCATCACCACATCTCCCTTTTTCAGTTCAGAAGCCGGAATGTCCGTCTCTGAACCATCCGGCATCAGCAGATGGGCAATGGTGTCCTTTTTTGTCTTCTTAAGGGTTTCCGCCTGAGCCTTTCCCCTTCCTTCCGCTACTGATTCAGCAAAGTTTGCAAATAATACAGTGATAAAAAGGATGATGGTAACAATAACATTATACGCCCTCAGGGACGCCACGGAAAACCCGTCTCCCATGGCATCTACATCTCCAAACATATTTGGGATAAAACAGAGAAGAAGGGTTATAAAAAATCCTATCTCAACCACAAACATGACCGGGTTCTTACTCATATATCTTGGATCAAGCTTCTGGAATGCCCCCATTATAGAGCTTTTCAGTATATCCTTTGTTATGAATTTTGTTGTTTGCTGTTTCTTGTTTGACATTTGAAATTTCCTCCTTAACTTAACCCATTACCGGGAACCAGACTGTCAGGTGCTCCGCGATGGGTCCCAGCGCCAGTGCCGGAAAGAACGTCAATGCCGCGAATATATATACGACAAACACAAGAATCAATGTAAATATTACATTATCCGTTCTAAGTGTACCGATCGTTTCATTTACCTTTCGTTTGGCAAGAATGCTTCCGGCAATTGCCAGCTGCAGTATAATAGCCGGAAAACGTCCAAAATACATTGCCAGGCCTGCCGTCATGTTCCAGAAAACAGAGTTATCTGCAAGCCCCTCAAAGCCGGATCCATTGTTTGCCGCTGAGGAACTATATTCATACAGTACCTGGGACAGACCGTGGAACCCCGGATTGGTAATCCCCTCAAGGCCGCCTGCCGTGGATACGGCCAGAGCTGAAAAGCCAAGGATCAGCAGCGGATGAATGATAAGGCAGACCGCCACCAGTTTCATCTCCCGCCCTTCTATCTTCTTGCCCAGGTATTCCGGTGTACGCCCAATCATCAGGCCGCTGATAAACACCGCCAATATGACATACATGACCATGTTCATCAGGCCTACGCCCTTTCCTCCAAATACACAGTTGAGCATCATATGGAGCAAAGGTACCAATCCTCCTAACGGCGTCAGTGTATCATGCATGTTATTAACGGTTCCGGTTGTAAATGAAGTGGTCGTAGTGGTGAATAACGCTGACTGGGCAATTCCAAACCGCACTTCCTTGCCTTCATAGGATCCCATATCCTGATTCAGGCCCACGCCTGCAAGGATGGGATTACCTGCTTTTTCAGATACATAGCAGACTGCCAGGCCTGCCATGAAGATAATGGCCATTGCTGCAAACACAGTCCTGCCCTGTTTCCCGAAGATAGTCTTCTTCCCCAGCTCCCTGCGCTTGTCGGCAATCATACGGCCAAAAGCAATCACACAAGCACCCGGAAGGATCATCATGGAATAAAGCTCTGCAATATTTGATATGATCGTAGGGTTTTCCAATGGTGTGGATGAGTTGGCTCCCAGAAATCCACCTCCGTTTGTTCCCACATGCTTAATGGATTCCAGCGCTGCAATGGGTCCCGTTGCAATATCCTGGAGTTTTCCCTCCATTGTATGTACCGTAAAATTTGACTGGAAGTTCTGCGGTGTACCCTGCCAGATCAAAATCAGTCCTACTATAAATGCAATGGGAATCAGGATACGTGTGGTGTTCCTGACCATGTCTTCATAAAAATTACCCATAGGTCTCCCGGACATGCCGCGGCAGAATGCCATACAGGCTGCGTATCCGGTTGCCGCCGAGGTGAACATCATAAATATGATGACAACCACCTGGCTCAGGTAGGTCAGGCCGGATTCGCCGGAGTAATGCTGAAGGTTCGTGTTGGTCATAAATGAAATGATCGTGTTATAGGAAAGGGTGGGTTCCATTGCCCCAATTTTATTGGGATTCAGGAAAAGCAATCCCTGCAGCCTTAAAACCAAGTAACCGATCAATATCATAACTGCATTTGTCATAAGCAGGTTAAGGGCATAGGTTTTCCAGCTCATATTCCCCCGCTCAATGCGGCAGACCTTATAAATCCGATTGTCGATCCGGTCAAATACAGGATCAGCAAATGTCTTTTGTTTTGTTGCCACATGATACAGATAAATTCCCACAGGAACCACCAAAACCATGTAAATGAGCAACGTCATCAATATCTGAAACATCTCTATTCTTCCTCCTCTTAATCTGTTGTGCACTCCCGGAGACTCCGAGGGTACACCTGTCTTACAGCTTTTCCGGATACACAAGCGCATACACCAGATATGCAGCCATTCCTGCAATGATGATCCCTAAGATAATCATACGATTCCTCACTCCTTTTTTATTCCGTCCTTTAAAATCCCGAACCGCCTTACTGCTTCTCCTTTGGATCCACCTGGGATTCACACCAGTCCACAAACAGCTTCATCAGCACGCAGCTGGCTAATATGGTGCCAACCATACAAATATCCATCATTTACATTTCCTCCTTCATATACGTTGCAACTGTTTTCGTATTGTAGCATCAAACCATATAAAAATTCCAATGGGATTCCCCCTATTGCTTATAAATATTTCATAAAGCATTATTCTACCAATCGGTATCCCGCTCCTTCAACAGTTTGGATAAAACGTGGATTTTGATAGTCGTCATCTATTTTCTTTCGGACTGTCCCGATATAAACCCTTATCTTCCGGATATCCACTTTGAGGCTTTTCCCCCACACAGCATCGTTAATGTCTTCATAGGTCATCAGGCGCCCTCTGTTGTTGATGAGGACTGACAGCAGCCTATATTCCGTAGGCGTCAAATGCACACTCCTGCCATGGACAATGACTCTCATCTTTCCGAAATCAACGGTCAGATATCTCATCTTGAATATGGGCTGTTCCTGTGTGTCCTCAACCAGCATTCTGCGCCTGCACCTTGCTCTTATCCTGGCAAGAAATTCTCCCTCGCCAAATGGTTTCCTGATGTAATCATCCGCACCGCATTCCAATGCCTCGATCACGATTGCATCCTCCCCTTTCATAAATGATGTTGCAATAATAGGTATCTGTGACACACTCCGTACATCCCTTATGAATTCCAGGGCCCCATAGTCCTCCAGCATCATGTCCAAGATAATCAGATCCATTGAACTGTTCCTTAAAACAGACCAGCCAACCTTACCCTTATCTGTCAATACGCATTGATACTTATGCTTTTCAAGAAAAGACCCCATGTACTTTTGCACCTGGGAATCACTTTCAATCACTAAAATCCGTTCAAACACAATCCACATGCCTCCCTATTGCTGTCAAACATGGTAAATACTGCCCTAATACCATAACAAATAAGCATATAAAGAAGCCATACGGCTTTTGCTCATGACAATAAATATTGTATAAGCGCTGAGATATGGCCTGTTCGTCATAACGTCCTGATATGTGAAAAACAAAAAAGAGGCTATAAAAGCCTCTTCAAAATCTTTTAAAATTTAAATAAACCCCTGTAAACACAGGGGTTCAGACTGTAGACAACTAGCCTCCTAATAGGAGGCGGTTGTCTTTTTTCTTTCACTCAGGATTTCGATGTAGTATAATAGTACTATACGAAAGTG
>NZ_JBEPLZ010000032.1:0-53638 GCF_040545455.1 Enterocloster citroniae
ACCTACATCTAGTTTAGCACAGGAGTTGCTTTTATCTGAAGATATTCCCTCCACCTGCAGAGCAGGTGGTTTATTTTTACTGTGACACAATAAAAAAGGTTCCAAGATACGGTTTAACGTGTCTTGGAACCTTTTTATGATATCATAGGAAATTTCTCTGGAATTCCCTCGTATAGTTAGTACAGAATCACCCAAGGATCATACCCGGTAAGCCTCAAACAACTCCACCGATTGCAGTGCGCTGGTATTGGGAAGATACACATAATAGAAATCCCTGGATATGTTCCACCCATCCACCTGGAACGGGGAGATGGGGAAATGACTGTTTTCAAACGCCTGGTAGGCAAAGGTAATGCCGCACCCGGAGGCCACAAGGTGCTGCAGCAGCCTGAAGTTTCCTATGTGGGTGACACGGGAAAAGTCAGACAGGGTATGGTTGTTTTCTTCCAGCATCCTTTTTAATATGCTCCTGGTACCGGATCCTTTTTCACGAACAATGATATTTTCCTGAAACAGCCGTTCCATGGGGATGATCTCTCCGGCAAAGGGATGTCCCAAACTGCAGAATCCCACAAAGGGTTCCCTCAGATATTGCCTGCATTGGTATTTGGAACGGCTGAAAAAGCCTTCCACCAGTGCAAAATCAATTTCCCCGTGATCCAGATATTCCAGGATCCGCTTAGTGTTGTCCGTTTCCACGCTGATGCGGTTGTTTTCTTCCTTCAGAAAACCTTCCACCTGGGCTGTGATCACATATTCCCCTATGGTTTTTGTGACACCGATCTTCAATTCATGACCCTTTGGTGTTTTTAAGGTGCGCAGTAAGTGTTTTTCCTGATAATTCATGGAATTCAGATGCCGGCGTATGAGTTCAGCTTCCGGGGTCATGGACAGATGACGTTTGTCGTAGGAGAACAGGCGGCACCCGTAGTAATCCTCCAGACAGTGGATCTGCTGGGTTACAGCCGGCTGCGTAATATGCAGCATCTGGGCAGTGGCGCGGTAATTCAGGGTTTGGCATAAGGTCAGAAATGTTTCCATCCGATAATCAAGCATAAAGACTCCTCCTGTTTGTGATAAGATTAATTTATCGAAGATAAAAAAATGATAATTAGACATTATCGAAAAGGGCTGTTATAGTAATGAGGACAAAAAAAGAAAGGTAGTGTATAGTATGGACTGTTTGAAAAAAATATATGAGATCGGACCCGGGTTTTTACTCTCCCTGACCATTGCCGCAGCAGCAGTGGTTCTGGAGTCCCTTTTGCCTGTCCATCTCATTGGCGCATCGGTCATTGCTTTATTTCTGGGAATGCTTCTGAATTATTTCTGGAGGCCGGTACCTGCCGCACAAGCGGGAGTCAGATTTACATCGAAAAAGATCCTGAAGCTTGCCATCATACTGCTGGGAGCATCCCTGAGCATACAGACCATCCTGCATGTGGGCCGGTATTCTCTGGTTGTGATGTGTTTTACGCTGCTCACCTGCTTTGGAGGCGGTTACTTTGTGGGAAAGGCATTGGGATTAAACTGGAAGTTATCAAATCTGATCTCGGCCGGAACAGGTATCTGCGGAGGTTCGGCCATAGCCGCCATTGCACCGGCGGTAAATGCCAGGGACAGGGACATTGCCTATGCCATGTCTGCCACCTTCCTGTTTGATATGGCAATGATTCTGTTGTTTCCCATTATGGGCAGGGCAATGGGACTGAGCGATATGGCCTATGGATTGTGGTCGGGAACAGCAGTCAATGACACCTCCAGTGTTGTGGCGGCAGGATATGCTTTTTCTGAGGCGGCAGGTGATTTTGCCACCATGGTAAAGCTGACGCGCACATTGTCCATCATACCCACGGTGATCATCTTTGCATTGATTGAGGTTCGCCTCAAGCGCAAAGAAGCGGCGGCAACAGGTTTAAATGGGGATATAAGGGCAAATATAAAATTCTCATCCCTGTTTCCATGGTTTATCTTAGGATTTCTGGCCCTGGCGTTTATAAACAGCCTGGGATTCATTTCACCGTCCTTGTCTTTGGCCCTAAAGGAGATGAGTAAATTCCTGATGGTGGCATCCCTTGGTGCCATTGGCCTGAATACGAGTTTTAAGGAAATGTACCAGTCAGGCGCAGCACCCATGCTCCATGGATTTATTATCTCGGCTCTGGTGGTGATTGTGGCCATTGGTGTGGAGTATTTTATGGGCATTATCTGATGCGGTATGATCCGGATCAATGTCTGGAAAAATAGGATTATTTTTAGTATAATATAAGTACAGCGAGTAGCCTGACGGTGTAAGTCCAGTTGTCAGGCTGCTCCTTTTTATTATAAAAGCTTCTGTAACATAAATTTGAAACAGAATGGAGGAAACACATGACAAGAGAAGATGCATTGGAGTTAGTTGAGCGAATGCCGTATATCAGGACCATTCAGGTGGCCGCCGATAAGGTCCGGTCTGAATTTTACCAGGAGGCGCTGCATTCTGATGATCCGGTTGAGTGGGTTAAGGTTATAAAGACACATTATATAAGGCGAAACGACAAGTCGGCCAGAAGATACCCCTCACCTGAGGAAGATGCCATGGCCGGGGAAGCCAGGGGCAAACTTTACGGCATGTTGTCAGAAGCGCTGCAGGTTCCGGAATATGAGATGGACTCATTTATTGAGGATCATATCCGCCGGACTATGTAAGATTAGCTAAGGCCATCTAAGGCCATGTAGGATTATGTAGGGTTCTGCGGGGCCATGTAGGATCATCTAAGAGCATGGGATTTTCAGTAAGCAATATTTGCAAAATCGCAAAGAAAAATTAATACACCGCCATACCGGAGAGGTGTATACTTGAGATAAGGGTCACAAATTGTTTTTCTTGCGGGAGGAAGATGGGAGTATGAGAAAAAAACAGGGAACTATGGCACTATATGCGGCTGTATTTAGTCTGGCACTGTGTTCCTGTCAGTCCGGCGCTGGCAATGAAAGATTGGCACAGGAGCGTCTGGAACAGGAGAACCGGGAACAGGGGAGCTGGGAAAAAGAGAACGCGGCACAGGAAAGCGGTGATGTATCCGATGCAGAGGAAAGGGGGAAAAGCCAGGAGGAAGTTGCCCGGAATCCCCTGAAACAAGGGGAAGAAAGGGATCAAGGAGATGGCGGTTTTCACATCAAGGCGATACAGAACCTGGAAACCGGAAATGAACTGTTGTCCGCTGCCTTTTTAAAAGCAGGGGATATCCGTTACCAGGTATCCTTTGACCTGACACGGGAGGGGATGGAATCAGACCGTATACAGTGCGCCTTTTCCATGCGCAATGCAGATCATTCCTCTTATTATGACAGTATTGCATCGGTTGAGATCTCCACGGAAAAGGGCAGGCGTTCCTATGAGATAGAGCCTGTATTTCCGGATGGGAGCAGTTACATGCAGGCAGAATCCGGTGAGATCCGCTTTTGCCTGGATGGTCCTGCAGGCCCGTATATCTCTGTGAAAGGGTTGCGCGAACTGGATGGGGATTATTACCCCTCAAGTGTTTTCCAGGGCTCCGGTCTGATGTTCCGGTACTTGACCAAGGCGGATCTCTGCATGTATCCCACAGAGGATCTGTGGCTGCTCAGAAATGAGATCTATGCCCTTCATGGGCGGATATTCCAGAACGAGGTGCTGCGGCAATATTTTGAAACATACTCCTGGTACAGGGGAACCACGGAGCCGGGAGCATTTTCAGAGGATATCCTGTCAGATGTGGAAAAAAAGAACGTTGCCCTTATCAAGGAGATGGAAGATGATCCAAACCGGGCCATGCTGGATGGCAGCAACCATTATGGAATAGAGGACCTGCCTTTTGCCCCCTACCTTTCTTATTTGGGTAAATATGATGAAACCGGCTTAAGCGCGGACCTGACACAGGCAAAAGATATGGGCGGATATTATGTGGTCCAGGGAAGTATTTCCGTTCCTGCATCTATTACACCGGAACAGCTGGAAGGGGTGAAGGCTGGAAAAGAGGTGGAAGTGGTATTGGATGAGCTGACAGGTGAGGCCGGGATCCTGACTCTGGATCCCAGCGGAAACGCGGCCGCTCCAGTCTATGGATATATCCTTAGGGAGTATGCTGAAGACCAAGGATGTGAGACCGGCTTATGGGCGGATTATAAAAGCGGGACGTATCAGTTGTGGCAGACCAGCGGGGACACGGTGATGAAAACCGTTTACCGTGGAGATATTTACCTGCTGAAAGGAGCGGTCACAGGGGGAGATGTAAGCCTGGAGGGCGCCTCAGAGAACCAGCGTCTCATCTTTGCGTCCAAAGGGGCCGGAGAGAGAAGCGGGGGGGAAACGGATGTTTTTGGCAATCACCTGTATTATAACAGCAGGGGACATTTTACAGCTGTTTATTATCTGGGGGATTGAGAATCAGATTGGCCTGACGGCGTGGAACTGGCCGCCAGGTTTTCTTTTTTTGTGGGGAGATTTGTAGACTTTGGTAGGTTTAAAAAGTTTGAAGATTGATAAGAAGCTGGCGAATTGACTAAAAAATATGTGTATAATTGGGAATTAACACGATATTGTACAAATCATATTGACATGGTTTTAGCGTGTGCTATAATAAAAATAACTTAATAAATAAAGTATATAAAGTTTATTGAAGAAGAATGGGTCTTATAAGTGAAAGAAAAATGAGGTGTATAAAGAATGGATACATATGTTGGCAAACCCCAGACAATCAAGAAGGTGAATGAGAATATTGTTTTGAATGCAATTGCATCAAGCCCTGGAGTGTCACAGGTGCAGATTGCAGATTCCACAGGACTGAGTCTGCAGACCGTGAATAAAGTGGTGCGAAGTCTGGAAGAGAAAGGGTCGGTAATATGTACCGGCATCAGCACATACACAGGAGGACGCAGAGCACGAGTCTATGAAGTGAATGAAAACAAGGGATATATTGTATGCATCTATATCCAGGGAGACCAATTTCACTGTAAAATTACCAATATTATGGAAAAGGAGATCATTTCGCAGATTTACCATAGAAATCAGGACTTGGACTGGTCCGGGAATCTGCTTAAGGTGCTGGAAACCATGACCCGTAAAATCGATGCGGAACGGATTGAGATAATTGGAATCGCGGTTCCCGGTACTGTTACCAACAACAGGATCTATAATATTCCGGCCATTCCTGAATGGGAAGGGATGGATTTAAAGGATCTGATATCCAGGAAATATCCATGCAGGGTATGGATTGAAAATGACATTAAATCAGCCACCATGGGGGCATGCAGCCAGTTTTTACATGAGAACAACCAGAATATGGCGTATATAAGTATTCTGGATCATATCGGCTCAGCCATTATCATTAACAGAAAGCTTTATAACAGCTGTAACAGTTTTGCAGGTGAGCTGGCTTATATGGCATTGGGAGAGTATAACCGAAAGCCTAATCAATGCGGGTGTGCGGATGCGATCCTTGCGCAGGCTCTTGAGACGGGAAATAAAGATGGTATCATAACTCTGGTTGCGCGTCTTCTTGTTAACATCTGCTGTGTCATGGATCCGGACCTGATGGTAGTGGCAACTCCTCATCTGTCAAAGGATGACATACCTAAGATACAGTCCGAAATCTCCAACTATATCCACAGCGATTATGTCCCGGCAATCATCATTGATGATGTGATCGCGGAAAAGAATCTGGATGGTATTATATCGCTTTGCAGAAACAAAATTGAAGCAGCTGTGCAGATAATTAAAGCATAATTATATGAAAGGAGATACATTATGGAACATGTAAAAAGGAAATTTGCAGCCGAAATAGGGGGCACCTTTACAGACATTATCTATTTCCAGGAAAAAGACGGAAGGTCTGTACTGGAGACATTAAAGGTTGCATCCACCCCGGCACAGCCGGAGCAGGCAGTGATTGAAGGTGCGGATAAACTGATACCGGAATGGAGTGACATGGGAGAGATGCTTCACGGTTCAACGGTTGCCACCAATGCAGTCCTGGAACGAAAGGGTGTAAAATCAGCATTGCTGGTGACGGAAGGGTTTGCAGATGTCCTTGAAATACAGCGGGGAGATAAGGAAAATGTTTACGATCTGTTTTACCAGAGGCGTAAGCCGATCATACCGCGCAATATGGTGTATCCTGTAACAGAGCGGGTTACTGCAGATGGTGATGTATTGAAGGCCTTGGAGGAAGATCAGATACGGTCCATTGCCCAGGAGTTAAAAAGGGAGGATGTCAAGTCTGTGGGAATATGTTATCTCCACAGTTATGCGTTTGCAGATCATGAGGCCAGGACAAAGGAGATACTTGAAAAAGAGCTTCCCAATGCCATCATAACTGCATCCTATGAAATACTTCCCCAGTTCCGGGAATATGAACGATCCAGCACTGTGGCAATCACCTCTTATATAGCGCCTGTTATGGTGAATTATATTGAGAAATTATACGGGGATTTAAAGCATAGGAATTTTAAGGGAGAGATTTTCATCACTCAATCCAATGGAGGTATCATCCCCATGGGAGCACTGCGGAAGGAAGTTGCCAGGACTCTGTTATCCGGCCCTGCTGCGGGTGTGACGGGAGCGGCGTTTATGGCGCGTCAGCTGGGGATTCATAATATTATTACCCTGGATATAGGGGGAACGAGTGCGGACGTGTGCCTAGTTAATAATGGGGAGCCTCTGGTATCAACGGAGAATAAGATTGACGGTTCTGCAATTGCTGTTCCAATGCTGGATATTGTGACAGTAGGAGCAGGCGGGGGAAGTATTGCATGGTTGGATAATGGAGGTATGCTCCAGGTTGGCCCCAGAAGTGCCGGGGCAATTCCGGGACCGGCCTGCTATGACCGGGGTGGCGATCAGCCTACGGTGAGTGATGCGCTGGCATACAGGGGATTTATACGTCCGGAGCATTTTGCAGGAGGCAATTATCCTCTGAACGTGGAGAATGCCAGGCATGTCATGGCTGAGCTGGCAGATCAGGTACATGCGTCACCGGACGAGGTAGCAGAGGCTGTGATCCGGATCATGGAGGCAAATACCATGCAGGCGGTGAGGTTGGTTTCGACAGAACGGGGGTATGATGCCCGCCAGTATACAATGGTTGCTTTTGGCGGCGGCGGAGGCCTTCATGCAGCCAATATCGCCCAAGAGCTGGGAATCACAAATGTGCTTGTGCCCTGTTATGCAGGCATTCTTTCGTCCTTTGGCCTGTTGGTGGCGGATGTGATCAGGGATTATGTACAGACACATGTTACACGATGCACTGATACAACGCCGGAAATGCTCAGGGAACAGTTTTCACAAATACAAGAACATGCGGCAGACAATATGGTTTCTTACGGATTCGACAGGGAAAAGATTATTTTTAAATATGCGGTGGACGCAAGATATCTGGGACAAGCATTTGAACTTCAGCTGGATTTCGATGAAATTCCTGAAAGTGCTGGAAAGTTAGCAGAGGTGTTTCATGAAAAGCATCTTGCAAGATACGGCTGCAATTCACCGGACAATGATGTGGAGATAGTCAACTATCGTCTAAAAACTGTGATACCCCAGGATAATCAACTGTTGGAAAGCATGAAATATAATGCAAAGACAGACCGCTACGATACAACATGTTCTAAAGTATTGGTTGATGGGGAATGGATCGACTGTGATTTCTATACCTGGTCAAATTTGCCACAGGACGCCAGGATACAGGGGCCGGCTGTGGTTGAGGATGATACGACTACCTGCTTTATCCCGAAGAACTGGATTGGATTACTGCAGGATAACGGGAGCTTGTTGCTGAAAAGGGAGGAGAATTAATTATGGCAAAAGATATTGCGTTATTTAATATTCTTACGAACAACCTGCTTGCAGTTGCCAGAGAAATGAGTGCAGATATGCTTAGAAGTGCATATTCCACTGTTATACGCGAAGCAGCAGATGCCTCTACCTTTCTGGCGGACGCGAAAGGAAGGGTACTGGCACAGTCCCAGAATATCCCTCTTCATATGAATTCCGTCAGTTCAGCGCTGACAGGGGCATTGAGTAAGGTAGACACGTCCGCCTTGACAGAGGATGATGTGATCATTCTCAACGACCCATATAACGGAGGGCAGCATCAATCAGACGTCTATATGTTTTCCCCCGTTGTACATGAGGGTAAACTGGTTGCCTTCTCGGGCAGTGCCGGCCACCACGCTGATCTTGGTCATTCGGCGGGATTCAATCTGTATGCCAGAGATATATTTGAGGAGAGGTTTCGTTTTACCCCTATGAAATTTTCGCTTTCCCGGGATTGGAACGGAGGGATTTTAGAGCAGATCCTGCGGGCGAATCTTCGGCTTCCCAAAGATACCATCGGTGATTTTAATGCACAACTGGTAGCGAACGAGACCGGAAGGAGAAGGATACATGGATTTGTGGACCGGTACGGATATGATGAATTCATGGAAGTTTCCGAACAGCTGCTGGATTATGCGGAGCGGGCCATGCGAATAGCCATTGAACAGATTCCGGACGGGGATTATTATGGGGAGTGTATGGCAGATGATGACGGGATCCATGATGATCCGATTATTATCAAGGTAAAGGTAACGGTTCAGGGGGATTCTATGATGGTTGATTATAAAGGCACATCCGACCAGGTAGTGACTGCAATCAATTGTCCCATTGCATCTACGGTGTCAGCCACTTATTCAGCTTTAAAGATGATCCTGACCGATCCCACTGTGCCCATTAATGATGGGGCTTACCGACCTATTCATGTTACTGCACCCAAGGGTTGCATCCTGAATCCCAGGGAATATGCTCCTGTGGAGGGAAGAAATATTATAATCATGAGGGTATTCCAGTCGATTTTAAAGGCATTTGAGGATGTGCTTCCGGAACGTGTGCCTGCGCAAGGATATGACCAGCGTACAGAGATCAATCTTCAGTGGCAGGGGGATACGTTTGTGGCCATCAGCGATGAACTGGGAGGCGGCTATGGGGCCGGAATGTATAATGACGGGGCGGATCTGATTGATGATCCCCTGGGTAACTGCAAGAACTCCCCTGTCGAATCCCTGGAAATTGCCCAGAAATTTTTCAGGATCCTTCGGTATGATCTGCGTCCCGATTCAGGAGGAGCGGGAAAGATGAGAGGAGGTCTGGGAGCAATCAGGGAATATGAGTTCCTTAAAGACCATGTGGACATGACATTTTATTCCGACCGTTTCAAATATCCGGCACGCGGTGCAAAAGGAGGGCAGGATGGAGCGACAGCATATTTGAAGATACAGCGTGCAGACGGTTTAGTAGAACATATGCGAGCAAAAGGCCATGCGGTGTTGAAGGCAGGAGATCGGGTAGAGATGGCTCTTGGCGGTGGGGCAGGCTATGGAAATCCTCTGGAGCGGGATAGGAAGAAGTTGGAACAGGATATCGCCTGTAAGAAAGTAACCCGGGAAAAGGCACAGGAATTATACGGATATGAGGGGTAAATATAGATATGGCAGATTTAACAAATGACATTCTGGGCCAGCCGAAACTGTTTGCCCTCCACAGATCAAGAATATTATCCATTCCCGGAAAAGTCCGGTCTGAGGTTCGGGATAACTCCGTTCTCATGACAGGGATCGCCACCTCCTTGTCTGCTTTAAAAAGTGCGTATTACCTCCTTAACATGCAGAAAAAGAGTCATGTACAGCTAATCAATACATGCGACCTTCTGGATTACTGGTATCCTCAAGAGATGGATGACCGTCCGCTGGTGGTTGTAAGCAGGTCAGGAGAGTCGGCGGAAACAAGGCGTCTTCTGGAAAACATTAATGACCAACGAACGGTAATTGGGGTGACGGAGGATAGGGAGAGTATGCTTGCAAGGAGAGCCTCCTGCCTTTTGGAATTTGAAGCCCGGGAGAAAGCATTTTCTAACACTGCTTCCTTTACCATATCACAACTCTATACCTTGGCAATCTCGGTGGGATTGGGCTATGAGCCAAGTGTCTCGTTGGATGGATTGTTAGAACAGGTTTGTCATTTGGCATTAGCTGTGATTGAGCTGGAAGGACAGGCGGATAAGATAGGTATGATTATCGCGAAATCCAGCGGAATTATGATCGAGGGCCAGGGGTATCTATCGGGAATTGTTGAACAATATGCCCAGGACTTTCACGAGACACAGACAGTGGGGATTCCGGTGGTTGGAGGAGTCATGCGCCATGGTGCTATTGAACTTACACAAAATAAAGGAATTATAACACTTTTTCTGATTCCGGACGATCACACACTGGAACGAAAATCCGTATTGGCGGAGGAACTGTGGCAGAGCGGGAAACAGGTGGCGGTTTTAACAAATAGTAAGCACAGGTTTGTGAGCGGCATACCGGTGATGAGACTGCCTGGAAGCCCCATTGAGATATCCAGTGTTTTGTTTACACTTGGAATGCAGCTGATATTTGCCGGATTTGCAAAGGCACGGGGGATGGATGACCTGCAGCCTTCCCTAGTGGGAAAGGTGACACGAAGGGAGTGACTATATGGCACGGACAATTGGTGCGATCGGTGATTTGACAGTCGATATTATTATACCAGGTTTATCCCGCATACCGGAATGGGGTCAGGAAGTGGAAATTGGAAAACCCATATTACGTCTCGGAGGAAATATCGGCAATATGGCTGTGGGGGCAAGCGCTCTGAACAGTGATTTCAGGATTTTTTCCATTGTTGGAAAAGATGAAGATGGAAGTTTTATTCTGAACCGAATCCAGGAACTCAATCTGGACGCCGGGAATATTGAAATTACGGATCAGGAAAGTACATGCAAGACGTACGCATGCCTGAGAAATGACGGAGAACGTTTTATGCTTACCTATAAGGGAACTCTGGAATGTATTGAGAGTACTATGATAAAGAGCAATGTCGGAACAGATATCGTCTTCTTAGGCGGCTGGTGCCTTCCGCCCCGTGTTGAGGAAGAACGATTGATAAAGTGCATTGAATATTGGAAGGGAGAAAAGAAGATTGTTTCTACCGACCTGATCTGGTCGGATGATACCTGGAGTCATAAAAATCAGCTTACAAACTTTCTAAACAAAATTGATATTCTTTTTATGAATGAATCGGAGCTGCATGCCCTCACAGGAGAAACCGGTTTTGACAAGGCCGTGATACAGGTAAAGAAAATGATGGGAATTCATGGTTCGGGTGATGGACGGCTGTGTATCATAAAACTGGGAGCGGAGGGGGCTGCGCTGATCGATGGCGATAAGCTGTTCCGGGCAGGAGCATATCCGGTGACACCTGTGGACACAGTAGGAGCCGGTGATCTGTTTAATATAGGTTTTCTCCATGCTATGTTCCAGATCGGGATGGATTCCAGGAACGCATTGGAATTTGCATCAACCTTTGCCTCTGTATTTATTTCCAAGTATTACGGGAATCCGCCTACACAAAACGAAATCATGGATTTGATGAAGCAATTGGCATAGGGGAGCAGGAGGTGAGCAAATGGAAGATCATATACTTGAGATGAAGCATATCTCCAAGGATTATGGGGGGATACACGCACTGCTGGATGTGAACTTTAACCTGAAAAAGGGAGAAGTCCTATGTCTTTGCGGAGAGAATGGTGCAGGAAAGTCCACCCTGATGAAAATTCTCACAGGGGTGGAAAAACCATCGAAAGGTGAAATTTATCTTCATGGAAGGCTTGCCCATATAAATAGGCCGATCGATGCGTACCGCCAGGGAATCAGTATTGTCCACCAGGAACTGGTGCAGATTCCGGATATGACAATTGCGGAAAATATATTTGTGGGCCGATATGATAAAAAGGGGTGTTTCATTGACTATAAAGCATTGACGGAAAAGACAAACCGGTTGATGGAACGCCTTGGCATCCATTATAATCCGGATGCCAGGATCCGTCAATATTCCGTGGCTCAAAGACAGTTAATCGAAATCATGAAGGCATTGTCCTATGATTCATCAATTATTGTATTGGATGAGCCAACGGCTGCACTAACACTGGATGAAACTAAGATGCTCTATGACATCATCAGAAAACTGAAGCAGGAAGGGGTTTCCATTATATTTATTTCCCACAGGATGGAGGATATCTATGCGGTAGGGGACCGGATATATGTACTGAAAGATGGACGCTATTCCGGAGAAGCAATGGTCAAGGATGTGGCGGTGGAGGACATTATAAAAATGATGATCGGAAGGGATATCGGGCAGCAGTTTGTACAGAAAACCAACAAGCCGGGAGAGGTTGTCCTTGAAGTAAGAAATTTGACCAGCCAGCGGGTAAAAGATGTGTCCTTCCAGGTCCGGTCCGGGGAAGTGGTTGGATTCGGCGGTTTGATCGGAGCCGGCCGCACAGAATTATTGCAGGCCATATATGGTGTGGACAACTATGAAGGAGAAATCTACTACAAAGGCAAGCTGATCAAAAACACGTCTCCCAGGGCGGCGATTGACAGAGGGTTTTCCATGGTTCCCGAAGACCGGAAAGATAAAGGGCTTATACTTTCCCATTCCGTCCAGAACAATATCCAGATGACCATATTGGACCGGATTTCAAAAATGGGGCTGTTGAGCGGCAAAAAGGGAAAACAGACAGTCGGCACATTTATCGAAAATTTGAATATAAAGACATCCGGGGCACAGCAAAAAGTAGGAATGCTCAGCGGAGGTAATCAGCAAAAGGTTGTTCTGGCCAAATGCATGGCGCCGGATCCCAGTGTCATTTTGCTGGATGAGCCCACCCGTGGAGTGGATGTGGGGGCAAAAACTGAAATATACAAGATCATAAATGACCTGGCCAGCAAAGGGTTTGCAATTATCATGGTTTCATCCGAACTGCCGGAATTGATTGCTGTAAGCGACCGGATTATCGTTATGCGGGAGGGCCGGATATCCGGGGAAATTAATACGGAAGTCGTTACTGAGGAACAAGTCATGACATTGGCTATTTAGGAATGAAAGAAGGTACAACTGATGAAAAAAGATAGAAAATCCAACTTTCCTGCAAACCTGTGGGATACGTTCAGGTCTTCCAGCTATGTGGAGTTATTAGGTATTATATGCCTGATCGTCACATACTGTCTGATCGTGCAGTCACAGAACAGCACCTTCCTGTCCGTGGCTAATATAAAGAATGTTTCAAAACAGATTGTTGTGTACGGTATTTTATCATGTGCTCTGGCGTTTCCTATGATCGGAGGGACCTTTGACCTGTCCAATGGAGCCATGGCCGGCTTGGGCGGCGTGATATGTGCCAGATTGATTACAGACGGTTTTTTTGGACTTCAGCTGTCCCTTATGCCAGCAGTATTGTTTACAGTAGCGGTCTGCTGTGTTTTTGGAGCGGTCAATGGATTTATTGTCTCAAAGACAAGAATTCCCTCTTTTATTGTGACATTGGGAGCTGATATATACCTACGGGGAATTTTATATATTTTTGCTAATAATACATCGGTGACAGGACTTCCGAAGACATTTACTGATATCAGTAACAAAGAGGTTGGAGGAATACCCCTGTCAACATTGGTAATGATCTTTATATTTGCAGTTTCCTTTTTAGTCCTGACCAGAACATCCTTCGGAAGAAAGATATACGCCACAGGAGGAAATTACCAGGCGGCCTATCTGTCGGGGATCAATGTAAAAGCAGTGAGGCTTATTGTATACATAATATGTGCGGGTTTGTCTGCAATAGCTGGAATCCTGATGACATCGCGTGTTGGTGCCGCAACTCCAAGTGCCGGAGATGGCTATTCCACTATTGCCATTGCTGCGTGCGCCATGGGAGGAGTTTCCCTGGATGGAGGTTCAGGGACAATTATAGGGGTGCTTCTGGGCGCAGTCATGATGGGCATGATCACCAATGGAATGAATCTGCTTCATATCGGCTCTAATTGGCAGATGATCACAAGAGGGATCCTGATGATTGTTGCGGTATTCTATTCCATGTGGATATCTCAACTGGCAACCAGGACCAAAAAGAACAAATAATTAATAGGGAAAGCAGTTGCGATGCTGCTTTCACAAGCAAAAGAGGAGGGGTACTTTATATGAAGAGAGGTATTGCATTATGTTTAGCAGCAGTCATGACATTTTCTTTAACCGCATGTCAGGGAAAGGATACTGCGGGGAACACACAAGGGATATCGGGAGAAACCGCGGCCCAGGGCGAGCAGGAGAAGGATACGTCAAAGACGGACGCAGCGCAACAGAAGGCAGAGACGGAATCAGAGCAGCAGTTGTCCCAGGAGGCTGTAAATCTGGAAGGTTTTGATGAAGACTGGACTTATACGGATGTGGGAAAAAAGAAGATAGGAATTGTTCCATGGTCCATGGCTCAAGAGTTTAATTCCACCTGTGCAGAAACTAGCAAGAGGCTATGCGAACAGCTGGGCTGGGAGGCTACCGTCTATGACCCGGATGGGGACTGGACCAAAATGCAGCAGAATATTGAAGACCTGATCATTCAGGGAGTGGATGGGATCATATTTACAGCAATTGATACCGTTGCAGCGTCTTCCCTGGTAGACAGGGTACATGAGGCCGGAATCCTGATTGTGGACTATGACTGCTGTGCATCTGAGGGAAATGCGGACATGGATGTTGTTTATAATGATTATCTGGGAGGACAGATGGCTGCAGAAGAAGCCATGAAAGCTTTGGAGGGAGTGGAAAAACCGACCATTGTCATGTTTGAGGCAGAACCTTCCATTATGACCAGCGGATTGCGAAACAATGGCTTTATCGATTACATCAAGGAAAACCATCCTGAGGTAGAACTGGTCCAGAACCGCACCACTGACCGTACCAATGATGGATGCTACCAGTGGGCGCTGGATATGTATGCAGCGTATCCTGATGTGGATCTGTTCTTTTGTAATTGGGGAGACTGTGCCACCTCCGTGTGGTATGCCCTTCAGTCGGCAAGCGCAACAGACGTATATGTGATCGGCTATGATGCAACCAGTTCCCATCTGGAAATTATGAGGAACGAGGGACCTGACTGTACCTTCTACGCCAGTATTGCCATGTTCCCAGAGGTTTATGCCCGCACTTGTGTTCAGAAACTCAATGAGATCTGGGCAGGAACATACCAGAGAAAGGATGCTGCAGATCAGGTGGTCATTATGCCGGAGGTATTAAGAGCATCCGAAGCTGCTGATTGGAAACACTGACAGACATATAAATCTATATACTAAAACATCAAAATAAACATCAAAATCACACCAGCCGCAGCGTGTTCCCGGGATGATCAATGTGAGACCGGACACCTGCGATACGGGAAAAACCGCACTCCTCCCGGAACTGGTGTGATTTTTTTATTGTACCACCATAAACGGTAAAACGCAATATTGGATAAAATACCCCTATAAATAGGGAGGAGCCGGCAGGGATTTCTCCCTCCGGCTGTATTATGAAAAAAAGTCTTATAAGCAATGTTCTTTACAAAATATAGTATATCCATAAAATGTGAGCAGAATATAGATGAAATATGAACAGATTGTAAGAAGTTTGTAAATGAAATATGTTATTGCAGGAAGGGAAAATGTGGTATAATTTCCAGTGGGGAGGTGTGAAAAATGGATCCTATTATAAATCACAGAAAGATAAAAGGAATGATAAAACTTGTAAAAAAAGCTGCCATGGCTTTTGCAGCGGGCAATGTACTGGTGCTGACCGGGCTGGTATCCGGAATTGTATCCCAGGCAGGGCAGTGGGAGCAGGATCACCTGGGAATCTGGAGCTACAGGTACTCGGACGGAGATCTGCTGAAAGACGGCTGGTATTGGATTGATGGGGATATGGACGGGACGGCGGAGTGTTATTGTTTTGATTCCCAGGGGAATATGTACCAGAATACCACAACTCCAGATGGGTACCAGGTGGATCCATGGGGAGCGTGGATGACAGAAGAGGGGACACAGACAAAAACCATGGACCGGGAACTGACCGGAATCCCTTTTGGGATGGCTCTGCTCAGCGACAGCACATTGGTGAATAAATGGTCCGATTACCGACTTCTGATCCCACCGGACAGTGATATCAGTATTGTAAGTGAGTACAGGGATGAGGAAGCCAGGGGGCAGAATTATTATGACATTGGAACAGCGGCCACCGCAGAATACGGCGGATATTCCCTGTTTATCTGGTATCATAAGGACAATGACCCTCAGATCCCAGCAGGGGACCAGATGAGAAAGCATAATTATGACCTGATCCATGAATACCGCTATCCGGGACCGTTTGTGGAGACTGAGCGCGTGATCGGCGGGCATGGATTCAGCGGTTTCAAATATAAGGCATGGGGGTACGGGCACCAGAACTTCACACGAAAGATCGATGATATGGTGATGGAAATGGCATTTTCTTATCCGGACAACCCTGAATGTGAGGAAATGACAGAACGTTTTATTGACAGTATACAGGGAGGAAGGAACTAGTACACAAGCTGTACCAGTATACAAATATGTTATATCAGATTACGGATGGAACTGTTTCAGCGGGAGGGAAGGTGATCCTGTCCCATATAAATTTTCAGATACACGGAACTGAGAAGATCGCGGTGGTTGGCAAGAACGGCGCGGGTAAGACCACCCTTTTGAAGCTGATCGCAGGCGAGCTTTCCCTGGACCGGGATGACCGGCGCCAGGGGCCCGGGATCACCTGTTCCAGGCAGGTGACGATAGGCATGCTGTCTCAGCAGGTCTTTTCAGACATGGACAGGACCGTGCAGGAGGAGCTTCTCAGCTCCTGCCCCTGCAAGGACAGTTTTGACAGGGGACGGTTTGAATACGAGCGGGAATATGATATCCTGTTCACCGGGCTGGGATTCTCAAAGGAGGACAAGAAAAAGCCTATTTCCCATTTTTCCGGCGGAGAACAGACAAAGATCGCACTGATCCGGCTTCTTCTTGGCAGGCCGGATATCCTGCTGTTAGATGAGCCCACCAACCATCTGGACATGGAGACATGTGAATGGCTGGAACGGTATATGGAGCGATATGAGAAGGCAGTGGTGATGGTATCCCATGACCGCTTTTTTCTGGACCGCACGGCAGAGGTGGTCTACGAGCTGTCCCACGGCAGTCTGACCAGATACCCGGGCAATTACACCCACTACAAAGAGGAAAAGGGAAAGCGGATCCGTCTTCAGAAAAAGGCATACGAGAAACAGCAGGAGGAACTGGAGCGTCTGGGCGGCCTGGTAGAGCGCTTTAAGCATAAACCCAATAAAGCGGCGTTTGCAAGGGCAAAACGCAAAGCCATGGACCGGATGGAGCGGGTAGAACAGCCCTTGGAGGAGGATACCCATATATTTACCGGTGAGATCACACCGGAGATTCCCGGCAGCAAATGGATATTTACTTCGGAACATTTAAAGATCGGCTACGGGAAAGCTTTGCTGGAGGTCACTATGCGGATCCGGCGGGGACAAAAGATTGCCATACTTGGCTCAAATGGCGTGGGTAAGACTACATTTTTAAAAACCATTGCAGGTTTTATTCCTCCTGTGGAGGGAGAGTTTTCACTGGGAAATAATACTACTATTGGGTATTTCGACCAGCAGGCAGGAGCAATACAGGCAGACTGCTCTGTATTTGAACATTTTACAGGGATATTTCCCTCCCTTACCCAGAAAGAGGCCAGAAGTATTCTGGGCTCATATCTCTTTGGCGGGCGGGAGGCCGAGAAGCGGGTCGCCTCCCTTTCAGGAGGTGAGAAGTCACGTCTTGTTTTGGCCGAACTGCTTCAGAGCCGTCCCAATTTCCTGATCCTGGACGAACCTACCAACCATATGGATATACAGGCAAAAGAAAACCTGGAATCAGCCTTCCGGGCATACACAGGGACCATTCTGTTTGTGTCCCATGACCGGTATTTTATCCGCCAGGTGGCTGACGCGGTGCTGATATTTGAAAACCAGTCCGTGATGTACTACCCATTTGGCTATGAACATTACCTGGAGCGCAAGAACAGGATGCGGGATGGCGCGCCCATAGCGGCCCAGATCAAAGCGGAGGAGCAGGCTCTGATCGCGGGGATGCGGGCAGTCCCAAAGGCGGAGCGCCATCAGCTGAAAGAATTTTCCACAGATGCGGCGTACAGAGACTGGAAAATGGGACCGGTCCTGGACCGTCTCTATGCGGCAGGGGAAGAGATGGCAGCCATAGCCGCTTCCATGGAAGGAATGCATGATGCATGGACAGATTCCAAAGCATTCTGGGACGGCGGGGAATGGCAGGAGAAAGGGGAATATGAAAACCTGTGCCGCCGGTATAAAGAGAGTTGGGAAAGGTGGCATGGATCGTGTATGGAGTGGCTGGAAGCAGCAGAAGAGACAGGCGTGTATGAGGGATGGATGACTCAGCCATAAAGAATTGCAAACAGGCAAAAAGGATTGCAAAAAAGACCGGGATTGTCAATCACCGGTCTTTATGTTAGACTGATAGAGCGGCAATGATAAAAGAAAGGATGTTGAAATGGAACTATTGCTCATTAAAATAGCGGTCATAGCTGTTCTATGGAGTGCAGGAATGTTTGCCCTCAATAAAATATTCAGTATGATCCTAAAGCGTAAGGAACAGATTCATATCAAATTCCTGCGCAGTATATCAAAGGTACTCTTGTCCATCATGGCATGTATCTGCATCAGCGGCCTTTTTACCACCACAAAGGCGTTAAGCGCCACCCTGCTCACCAGTTCCTCCCTGTTGGTGGCGATCGTGGGTTTTGCGGCCCAGCAGGTATTGGCAGATGTGATCAGCGGCGTTATGCTCAGCTGGTCCAGACCCTTTAACCTTGGGGAAAAGGTTAATATCAGCAGCCTGGGGATATCAGGCATTGTGGAGGACCTGACGGTCCGGCACACGGTGATCCGTACTTATCACAACAGCCGTATGATTATTCCAAACAGTGTGATCAACAAGGCAATCGTGGAAAACAGTAATTATAACAATGACTATATCGGCAATTACATGGAGATAGCAGTCAGCTATGAAAGCGACCTGGACCATGCCATTGAGGTGATGCGGGACACCATTGCATCCCATCCTCTGGTGGCGGATATCCGTGAGGATAGGACCGTGGGGAATAAGGTGAATGTGGCTGTAAAGGAGCTTGCCCAGGACGGGATCATTTTAAAGGCAACGGTGTGGACTGAGAATATTGACGATAATTTTACCGCGTGTAGCGAAATACGAAGGCTGATCAAAATGAATTTTGACGCGGAAGGGATTTCAATCCCATACAGGCATGTACATGTTGTAACAAGTACCAGTGGTGAATTATAAAAAGAGGAGTGGGGAGCTAGTGCTGCTCCTCTTTTTTTTGCCCTATTTTTCAGTGATTTCCGAATTTTACGGCAAAAAGTATAATTATTTACCTTTCATCAGGAAAAGAATTAAATTAAATTAAAACTTTACCAAAATAGCGGAAAAACATTCATCTTTTTTGTAAAGTTTACTTATGGTAGAATTTTATTAAGGATTAGAACACGATAAAAGATATATTCTGTGGTTGACTGCAGCAAACACGGATCTGATCCTGGAAAATATGTTAACGAAAGTATAAGAAGGGGAGTTGAATATATGATCGTTACTTCAAAAGAATTATTCAAGGCTGCGAGAAAGCATAACTTTGCATTCCCGGCCCCAAACTATGTGGATCAGATTTCCGCATCAGCACACATTGCGGCGGCGGAAAAGCTGGGGCTTCCGGTGATACTGGCTTTTGCGGAAGCGCATCAGACCTATCTGCCTTTTGACGAGGCTGCGGCCATTGGCAGGTTTTATGCTGAAAAGGCCAAGGTGCCGGTGGTCCTCCATCTGGACCATGGACAGACAAAGGAGACGATTTTTAGAGCCATTGACCAGGGATTCCGTTCCGTTATGATCGATGCATCCTCACAGCCTTTTGAGGAGAATGTGAGACAGACCAGGGAGATTGTTGCCTATGCCCATTTAAGGGGAGCGGTGGTGGAGGCGGAGATCGGCCATGTGGGCGGAGGGGATGAGTACAAGGATGCCGCAAACTGCGACAACATCTACACCACTGTGGAGGAAGCAAAACGATTTGCAGACCTGACAGAGGTGGATTCCCTGGCAATCTCCATTGGAACGGCCCACGGGGCATACAAGGGGACGCCGGTGATCGATTTTGAGCGTCTGGCAGAGATCAGGAACGCGGTCCGCACCCCCCTGGTGCTTCACGGCGGTTCCTCCTCCGGCGATGAGAACCTGAGGCGGTGCGCAGAGGGCGGGATCAGCAAGATCAATATCTATACGGATCTGATCGTGGCCGCATTTAACCGTGCAAAAGAATGCCATGCAAACGGATATTATGATCTCAGAGATGCACAGCGCCAGGGAATGATGGAATGCCTGGAGCATTATTACAATGTGTTCGGCACTGAGCGTTACCTGGAAGCACTGAAATGAAAAGAAAAGTGGAGTGAAAAGAAAAGGAGAGCATGATGACACAGGTGAACAGTCCATTTTTAATTGTTAATGTCAAATCATATCTGTATGATGAGGAACTGCTTAAATTGGCCAGGGCGGCCGATGAGGTGGCAGAGGATACGGGGCTTCCCATCTACTTTACCTGCTCATACGCAGATCTCCGCCTTTTAAAGGAACATACAAGGAATCTGATCATCACGGCACAGTCCATGGATTCCCTGTATCCCGGAAGAGGGATGGGGCATGTGCTGCCCGATGCATTGAGAGCAGCGGGGGCCTCGGCCGTATTCCTGAATCATGCGGAAAATCCGAAAACAGTAAGCGGCCTATATGCTGCCATCAAACGGGCCAAAGAGCTGGGGATGACGACCATTGTGTGTGCGGATTCCACGGTAGAGGCAAAGGCACTGGCCTGTATGGATCCGGATATCCTTCTGGCGGAACCCACGGACCTGATCGGTACAGGGACCGCGGCTGATGACTCCTATGTGGTGGAAACCGTAAAGGGCATCAAAGAAGTGAATCCCCATGTCCTGGTGATGATCGGTTCCGGTATCAGCACGGCGGATGACTGCTATAATGTCATCAGGCTGGGAGCGGATGGAACCGGCGCCACCTCCGGCATTCTGAAAGCGCCCTCACCGGAGCTTCGGGTCAGGGAGATGGCAGAGGCGATCGTGAGAGCGCAGCAAGAAAAAAAGGAACAGTAAAAGGAGGAAGAAAATGGCAGTATACAGGGAAACGATCGGGCTGATGTCACACGGCCGTACCCCCTCTTATATCAATATAACACCTCAGGTCAAGGAAGCTGTTGCCAAAAGCGGGATCAAGGAAGGGATCGTAACCGTTATATCACCCCATACCACCTGCTCGGTTTTCTTTGAGGAATTTGTCCATGATGTGACGGAGGATGGAACAGAATATCTCCAGGCAGACCTGGACCATGTCCTCCAGAAGATCATTCCAAACCAGACCAAGCTTCCGCCTGAAGGGGAATACATGTATCCGGGCCAGGCACATTTTGACGCAGTGGCCCAGTGGCCGGATGTGGAATTCTATCTTCCGGGAGGGGACAAGACACAGCTTTTAAACGGGGACGCCCATCTGAAGGCCACCATATTGGGATCCAGCCAGGTATTCCCGGTGGAGGAAGGTAAGCTGGGAGTAGGGGTTACAGGTTACATATACTTTGTGGATTTTGACAGAATGAGGGCCAGGTCCAGGAAGTGCAAGATTGTTGTGATGGGTGAATAACCCATGATACAGATAGAGAGAAGATAAAGTGAACAGGAGAAGTGTTGACATTTTACAGAGCCTGATGGGCAATCGGATCCTTATCAATGAGCTGGCTGAAAAGTATGGGGTTTCTGTGAGGACCATACGAAACGATATCAATACCATCAATCTGTTTTTGGAAAAGAACAGCTTTGCCATCATTGATATGGACCGTTATGGATTCTGCAGCTGCAGCGTGGAGCTTTCCAAAATGAAGGATCTGTTAAAGCAGAACGACTTTTATAATTACAAACTGTCTAAGGAAGAGCGCAGGTCCATGATCTCCATGATCCTGGTGCTTGCACCCAGCTTTGTGACTCTGGGGGCTGTTGCGGACAAATTATGCGTCAGCAGGGCTACGGTTGTAAATGATATGGAGGACGTAAAACGCCATCTGGAGAAATATAAAATAACCGTTATTTCCCACCCCAACAAAGGATTCCAGGTAAAAGGCCCTGAAAGCGCAAAACGGCTGCTGCTGTGGCAGGAGTATAACCAGAACCAGGAGTTTATGCACGAGGAGATTGTGGTCAGTGCCGCCTATACAAACCCGGAGCAGGAGACCAATGTGATCCGCAAGATCATACAGGAACAGGAACATTCCCATGATTTGTACCTGACGGATGATTCCTATGAGTCCCTTCTGAGTTACCTGTGGATCATGATGAAACGGGTGCATGACGGCAATTTTATTGAAGAATGCGCGGACTCAGGCACGGTGTATGACAGCATGGCCAGGGATATCCTAAAATATATTTCCCAGTATTGCCGGCTCGTCTTTACGGATCATGAAAAGCTTTATCTGGGAACGGTGTTAAAGAGCCTGCGCTACATGAAGCGGAGGAAAATGGATAAAAAGATCCTGAGCATCCAGATCGTTACAAGGCAGTTTATAGAGGCCGTATCCAGGGAACTGAACAGCAATCTGAATAAGGACTATTATCTGTTTGAAAACCTGTCCAGCCATCTGGCCACAAGCCTGGATGCGGATTCCAATATGTTCTCCACCAATTCCATGTTTTTTGAGATCACCAGGAAGAATCCGGATGTGTACCAGACTGTGTGCAACAACCAGAATATACTGGAGGAATATATCGGCAGAAAGCTGACCGACATCGAGAGCGTCTATATTACCATCCACATCTGCGCTGCGCTGGAGAGAAAACAGAATCACGTCAGGCCCATCCGGGTCGTGCTGGCATGCAATGGGGGCGTGGGAACATCCCAGCTCCTGGCCGCGAAGCTGGAGAATCTGTTTCATTTTCAGATCGTCAAGGTCATATCATCACATGAAGCCAGGTATCTGAGGCAGTCTGAGGCAGACATGGTCGTATCCACGGTGCCCCTGGAGGATCTGCCTGTGCCGGTGGTGGAGGTCTCAGCCATGCTGGGAGCGGAAGATTGTGAGATCATAAAACAGGCAGAGGATAAGCTTCGGGCCCAGGGGAATTTTACGGTTGAATTCAAAAAGTCACCTGCCTTTCCCAAAGAAGCTCTGGCAGAGTGTGTGGAACATGTGCTGGAGCGGTATGGGGTCCGCCAGTCCGGGGATTTGCAGGAGGCAATCTGCAATGAGGTCATATCCTTTCTGGACAAAGAAGATGGGATCAGGGAACAGAAGACTGCCTTAAAACTCAGAGACCTGCTGACAGCTGAGTTCATCGAGCTGGATGTGGAGTGCAGGAACTGGAGGGAAGCAGTTGTTAAGTCGGCCGGAAAGCTGCTGGAGCTTGGATACATCGAGGAGCGTTATGTGGACGCGATGATCCATAATATTGAACTGCATGGCGCGTACATTGTTATAAGCCCGGGATTTGCCATGCCCCATGCCGGGCTGGATGAAGGGACTAAAAAGGCGGGGATGAGCCTGATCCGCCTAAAGGAGCCTGTGGAGTTCGGTTCCGTGCAGCCGGTAAGGTTTTTCTGCTGTCTCAGCGCAGTGGACAATGAGACACATCTCCAGGCATTTATCAATCTGGTAAATCTGTTGGAAAATGATGAGTTTAAGAAAACGCTGACACGTGCGTCAACAGCTGCGCAGGCTGCCAGGATCATTGGAGAATTTGAGTATGCGTTATAAAAATATAGGATATGGGAAGGAATAGGTGGTATGGCTGACATTGCGGTAAATGTTTTAGATGATATAGTGGTTTCCCCTGAATTGGTGATTATGGGGCTGGAAGCGGAGACGGACCAGGAGGCGATCGGTATCATGGCCAGGATGCTCTATGATCAGGGATATGTGAAAGAAAGCTATATACAGGCGGTAAAGGAACGTGAAAAGGAATTTTTTACCGGTCTTGGATTTGAGGAAATGGGGGTAGCCATGCCCCATACGGATGCGGTCCATGTGAACCGTCAGGCCATAGGGATCGGAATCCTGAAAAAGCCCGTGAGGTTCCGCACCATGGGCGAACTGGATGGAGCTTTGGATGTGCAGCTTATGTTCATGCTGGCCATCAACAAACCGGATAAACAGCTTGACTTCCTGAGCCATATGATCGACTCCTGCCAAAAGGAGGGAAATCTTTCCGGCATTTATCATGCGGCTGACCCTACAGAGGCGGCCGAACGGTTTAAGAAATTTTTTTGACAACAATCAATAAAAAGGAGATAGGTGAAATGAAGAGAATATTACTGGTATGCGGTTCCGGGATCTGTACATCCACGGCAGTGAATCAGAAGGTAAGCAAGGCATTGGATGAAAGGGGATTAAAAGGGCAGTACAAGATCACCCAGGGAAAGGCATCGGAGGTGGCGGGCCAGTCATCCAATTATGACCTGTGCATATCCACCACGGTCCTGGGCGGGGAATGCCACTGCCCGCTGATCATCGGAACCCAGTTCCTTTTGGGGCGGAATACGGAAAAACTGGTGGATGAAATCGTAGAAATACTGTCACGATAAATACTGGCTTACAACGAGGAGGGAGAAGTATGGATTTTATATTGGGTATCTTTAATTATATTAAGGATTTAGGCGCAACCACCATGATGCCGATCATCATCTGTATTATGGGTCTTGCACTGGGGGCAGGATTCGGCAAATCCATCCGGGCAGGGCTTACGGTGGGGATTGGTTTCATTGGTCTGAATCTGGTCACCGGATTGATGGGAAGCAGCCTGGGAGCAGCGGTGCAGGAGATGGTCAGCAGGTTCGGTCTGGAACTTTCCGTGATCGATGTGGGCTGGCCGTCCGCGGCCGCCATTGCATTTGCATCCACTGTGGGAATGGTGATCATTCCTGTGTGCCTGGTGGTGAACATAGTGATGCTGCTCACCAATACAACGCAGACCGTGGATGTGGACATCTGGGATTACTGGCATTTTGCTTTTACAGGGGCGCTTGTGGCAGTGCTGACAGGCAATCAGATTTACGGAGTGATCGCTGCGATCCTCAACATGGTGATCGTTATGGTGCTGGGTGACTGGACTGCCAAGGGTGTGGAGGAGACTCTGGGACTTCCGGGCGTATCTCTTCCCCACGGCTTTACTGCAGCCTATGCCCCTATTGCCATGGCACTGAACAAGATCATTGACATGATTCCGGGGATTAATAAGATTAATTTTGACCTGGAAAAAATGCAGAAAAAGTTTGGCGTGTTCGGCGAACCCATCCTGGTAGGTACGGTGCTGGGTCTTGTGATCGGTGTTCTGGCAGGATACGGGATCGCTCCCACGGCAGCCAGCGAAGTCTATGCGGGTGATATGGGTATTCTGGGGCTGGGCGTGAACCTGGGCGCTGTTCTGGTGCTGATCCCTAAGATGGCAGCCCTTCTCATGGAGGGACTTCTTCCCATCTCAGACGCTGCATCGGAATTTATTGAGAAGAAGTTTTCCAACCGCGGCAAAATCTATATTGGTCTTGACTCCGCCGTTGGTGTAGGCCATCCCCTGACCCTGTCAGTGGCCCTGATCCTGGTTCCCCTGGCAGTATTTTTGGCAGTGGTGCTTCCCGGAAACAAGGTAATGCCCTTTGCGGACCTGGCAGTGTTCCCATGGATGTTTGTGCTGATCACACCCGTTGTTAAGGGAAATGGATTCCGCGCCCTGGTCATTGGCTTTGCAACTGTTACATCCGGACTGTATATTGCAACCAACCTGGCCCCCCTTATCACACAGGCAGCCGTGCTGGCAAACTACGATATGGGTACTGCCACTGCAATTTCCAGTATCTGTGATGGAGCCAATCCGCTGACATGGCTGATTGTCCGCCTTCATGGGGTTTCACCCATTGTGGGCATTGCATCTGTGGGCGCGGTGGCGCTGGCCATGGCTTTGGTCAACAGGAAAAAGATCAAGAAAGAAGCAGCTACCCTGCGTTCGGCAGAATAAATGTACAATATAAAGGGAGATGACTCAGGTTTGCGTACGTATACATATGATTCGGCAATTTACGCCAGAAAGATTACGTTGATCGGGATATTCTGCACAGCGGTGCTTATTTATGCAGGAGTCCGGATCCTGGCAGGAGGCAGCCTGCCTGTGTGGACAGGTGTGGGGGTTGTGGCCGCCTATACAGTATGGGAGACATTCATATCCCTGAGCAACCCCAGGCAGGTGAGAATGGATGAACATGAAATTATATTCAGTGCTTATGGAAGGGAACACAGGTACGGCTGGAATGAGATCAGTCAATTCCGGGTCAAGGAATTGACGGGCGCCAGGAAACTGTTCATCCGCATAAACCAGGCAGGATTCTTTCGAGGAAGGTACTGGCTGCACTGTTATTACTTCAATGACACGGACGAACTGTACAACGCCATTGTGGACAGGGAGTGCCTGATCCATCCGGATTCCATAAAGGCCTGGGCCAGAGGCAAAAGCAAACCCGTCTCCTGACAACGGAAAAAAAGGAAAAGAGAGCTGGATATGTTTGAAGAAGAAAAAAAGAAACTGATTAATGCAGGGATCAAACTGGACCGCTATGGGCTGGTTGCCCTGTCCGGGGGAAACGTGACCCTGCGCATGACTGACGGGACCGTTCTGGTCACCCCATCCGGCATGGTGTATGAGGACATGGTTCCCGGGGATATCCTGGTCATGGATCTGGAGGGAAATGTGCTTGAGGGGGAACGGAAACCATCAGTGGATGTGAGAGCCCTGCTTTACATATTAACCCATAAGCCTGAGGTGAACGCCGTCATCCACACCCATCAGCCCTATGCCACGGCCGTGGGGCTGGTGACAGATGAACTTCCCTGTAATCTCACGACCCTGGCAAACGCTACCCGAGGCGCTGTGAAGGTATGCCCTTATTCCTCTGCTGCAAGCATGCAGATGGGGATTGAAGTTGTGGAAAATATCGGCGACAGGCTGGCTGTCATTCTGAAACACCATGGGGTGATCAGCGTGGGCGACAGTCTGAAGCAGGCCCTGTATGCCTGTGTTTACCTGGAGGAGGCAGCAAAAACCTACAGTATTGCGTACGGAATGAACCACCATGTTCCCCTGCTCACTAAAGAGCAGGTGGACAGGGCAGTAGAGATATTCCGGTATTACGGACAGGGGACTTCCGATCTGCCGGAGAGCCTTTGGTGACAAGGGGTGACCTTGTTAAGAAAAGAAGTGTTGGATGTCAGAAAGAAGTGTTGGACAAGAAGCCAACACTTTTTTTGTTGGAAAAAGTCCGGATCAGGCGGAAATTATACGGAAAAAGAGAGGATCCATACAAAAACATGGCACTGCGTAATACTGCCGCAGTGCCATGTCCGTTTCGATCTTTTATACAAGAATCATGTTAAAGCCAAGCTTTAACGCTTCATCTTCATCTTTTCTTCCTCAACCGTTACCCGGGATTCCTCCAGGGTGGTTCCCAGTACCTTTTTCAGTACATCCAGCTCCATGGTAGGAGCGTAGTAGAATCCCTGCTGATACTCGCAGGAGTAACTGTTAAGGGCGTTCAGCTGATTCTCTGTTTCCACGCCCTCGGCAATGATGTGGATGCCAAGCTCCTTGGCGATCTGGATCAGGCCGCCTGCAATGGAGGCTGACTTGGGATTGGTCTCCAGCTGCCATACGAACATGCGCTCCAGCTTTACGGTGTGGACCGGCAGGTCCAGGATGCTGGTAACAGGCGCACAGCCGGAACCAAAATTATTCATGACCAATTCCACTCCCATGTCGTACAGTTCCTGCATGGTAATATTTACGTTCAGGTATACGCTTGAAAGTGCGCTGTCATCGATTTCAAGGGCCAGCTTGCGTTCCGGGATATCATATTTTTCAATGACCAGCCTTACCTGATCAATGAAATCCTCCTGTACCAGAAGAATGGGGGATACCGGGATACAGATGGAATCAAATTCCTTGCCCGAGGCGATCAGGTCTGCAATGCACTGACCGGCATGATCCAGGGCATAATAGCCAATGGCGCGGATCTGGCCGGAATCCTCTGCAATGGGAAGAAATTCGCCTGCGCCCACAAGCCCGATTCCCTGGATAAAGATCCTCATATAGGAGTCGGCTCTTGTAAACCGGCCTTCCTTCAAATTATAGGTGGGACGGTAGCGGACTTCCAGCTCATGCTTTTCCAGAGCGGTCTGTAAATACATGGCAATAGCCTGACGGCGCACGAACTGGGTGTGCATGTTGCTGTCATATACAGACATCTGGTTAGGACCGCATTCAGCTGCAGATGCCACAGCCAGATCCAGACGCTTGATCAGCTCGTCCACGGCCGTTGCGTGGCCCGGATAGGAGCAGAGACCGATCTGTGCGGAGCAGAGACAGTCCACATCCCGTATCTTCCAAACATTCCCAAAGCGTTCCAGGATCTCGTCAGCCAGATCCGATGCCTGGCCTTCGCTGAACTGCTCCAATACAACAATGAATTCAACGCCTATGTAACGGTATATATTGCCTTCGGCCAGTTCGGTCAGGTATCCTGTGATCTGTGACAGGAGTTCCTCGCAGTATTCATAGCCAAATGTCTTGTTCAGGCTTTTAAAGTTTTCCAGATAGAGTTTTAACACAACGCCCTTGGAAGAAGGTGCGCCCAGAATTGTCTCCAACCTGTTCATACAGGCGGCCCGTCCCTCCCCAACAGGTTCCGATGGAGTGAATTCAGGTGGATTGGGTGGCAGTTCTGCCTGGACTTTATCTTTTTTGTGCTGAAACAAACCCATGATTGTTTCCTCCTTTATGCTTCACAGGCAGTGACCTGCCTGTAATACGTTTCCTCCATTATAATATAAAAGCCAGAAAATCTCAATTTTTATTTGTGAAATGTGAGACGAAAAGGAAAAAAACAGAAATATTTTCTTTTTCTTTGCAAATTGACCCAACTATGTTATAATAGCGACAGATATTGCAACAAGGAGAAAAAGCTTTTATGAAGATGAATCGTGTGTTTTTGAAATTGAGCGGAGAGGCTCTTGCAGGCCCTAAAAAGACCGGTTTTGATGAAGAAACCGTGAAGGAAGTAGCCAGACAGGTGAAACTCTCTGTAGATGCAGGTATACAGGTAGGAATTGTGATCGGCGGGGGTAACTTCTGGAGGGGACGCACCAGTGAGGCCATTGACAGGACGAAAGCAGACCAGATCGGAATGCTGGCAACTGTGATGAACTGCATTTATGTGTCGGAACTGTTTAGGAACGAGGGGATGATGACACAGATCCTCACTCCCTTTGAGTGCGGCTCCATGACCAAACTGTTTTCCAAGGACAGGGCAAATAAGTACTTTCAAAAAGGGATGGTGGTATTCTTTGCAGGAGGGACAGGCCATCCGTATTTTTCAACAGATACCGGAATCGCTCTCAGGGCCATTGAGATGGATGCTGACTGTATTCTCCTTGCGAAAGCCATTGACGGCGTATATGACAGTGATCCCAAGGTAAATCCACAGGCTAAGAAGTACGACACCATATCCATTCAGGAAGTGATCGATCAGCAGCTGGCAGTGGTGGATCTCACCGCATCCATCATGTGCATGGAGCACAAGATGCCCATGGCGGTATTCAGCCTGAATGAGAAGAATGGAATCGCCAATGCAATGCAGGGACGGATCAACGGAACCATTGTGACAGCTTAAGAAGGAATATTATTAAGCAGCGATGAGGCTGCATTAACAGGAGGAACTTATGGAAGAATTAAAACTTTATGAGGACAAGATGAATAAGACACTGGATGTGCTGTTATCCGATTTTGGAACCATCCGCGCGGGACGTGCCAATCCCCATGTGCTGGATAAGATCAAAGTGGACTATTACGGGACTCCGACCCCCCTTCAGCAGGTGGGGAACGTATCTGTTCCCGAAGCCCGCATGATCGTGATCCAGCCATGGGAGAAGAGCCTTTTAAAGCCCATCGAGAAGGCGATCCTTACCTCTGAACTGGGTATCAACCCAACTAATGACGGAAACTGCATCCGCCTTGTATTCCCTGAGATGACAGAGGAACGCAGAAAGGCTGTTTCCAAGGATGTAAAGAAAAAAGGCGAGGGAGCCAAGGTTGCACTGCGCAATATCCGCCGCGATGCCAATGAAGCTTTTAAGAAAGCGGAAAAGGCAGGGGATATGTCCGAGGATGATCTGACCGAGGCTACCGAGCGTATGCAGAAGCTGACCGATAAGATGGTTGAGAAGATCGACAAGGCGGTAGAAGAAAAGACAAAGGAAATCATGACAGTTTAATCCATATAAGTGAATACAGGGGGCAGGAGGGACTCCTGCCTCTTGTTTCACGCTGGAGCGTGTTTGGAAGATCATTGCACCTGAGGGCTAAACTGCCGGTCAGGTGCAAGTACTTTCCAACATTCAAATGCGGATTACCCATGACAAATGGAAAGGCGGAGGAGCATGGCATTAGATGAGAATATGGTAATACCGGAGCATGTGGCGCTGATTCTGGACGGCAATGGAAGGTGGGCGAAAAAGCGCGGACTTCCCCGGACCATGGGCCATAAGGAAGGGTGTGTCACAGTGGAGAAAACAGTGGAGATCGCTGCCAGAATGGGCATCCGCTATCTCACCGTATATGGTTTTTCCACTGAAAACTGGAAGCGTTCCAAGGAAGAAGTAGGGGCGCTGATGCAGCTTTTCAGGTATTACATGGTACGTCTTCTTAAGATCGCGACTGCAAACAATGTGCGGGTGAGGATGATTGGGGACAGGACCAGATTTGATTCAGATATCATAGAAGGGATCAACCGTCTGGAGAGCCAGACAAAGGATAATACAGGACTCACCTTTGTGATCGCCGTGAATTACGGAGGACGGGATGAGATACGCAGGGCAGCGGCCCGGCTTGCCCAGGACTGTGTGGCTGGAAAGGCGGATGCATCCCGGATCGATGAGGCGGTCATTGCCTCCTACCTGGACACTGCGGATATGCCGGATCCGGATCTGCTGATCCGCACCAGCGGCGAGTTGAGGCTTTCCAACTACCTGCTGTGGCAGCTGGCATATACGGAAATTGTTGTGACAGACTGCCTGTGGCCTGATTTTGATCAGGAGGAATTAGAAAAAGCTATTGTGCAATATAATAAAAGAGACCGGCGGTTCGGAGCGGTAAAGTAATGCATTGCAAGAAAGGAGAAGGCCATGTTTACGACCCGATTAATAAGCGGAATCATACTGGTGCTTCTGTCCATTGTGATTGTCGGGCAGGGAGGTGCCCTGCTTTTTGGTGTTACGGCGCTGATTTCCGTTATTGGTCTGTTTGAACTGTACCGGGTTCTTGGCATAGAGAAAAGATCCCTGGCGGTCATCGGATATGCCACGGCCTGTTCCTACTACGGAATTTTGTGGTTTGAGGGTCAGCGTTATATGACCCTTTTAATTATTGCGTCACTGATGGTCATGATGGCGCTTTATGTGTTCACCTTTCCCAAATATAAGACGGAAGAGATTACAGGAGCGTTTTTCGGCGTGTGTTATGTACCGGTGATGCTCTCTTTTCTGTACCAGACAAGGGTTATGAGTGACGGTGCTTACCTGGTATGGCTGATCCTTATCAGTTCCTGGGGATGCGATACCTGTGCTTACTGCAGCGGTATGCTTTTGGGACGCCATAAGCTGGCGCCTGTTTTAAGCCCAAAGAAATCCATAGAGGGCGCGGTGGGAGGCGCCCTGGGAGCCGCGCTGCTGGGGTTTGTGTACGCTGCCTTTTTTGGCGCCCGGATGTCGGAGTTCCAAAACCCCCAGGCATCCTGCGCCATAGCCTGTGCCATAGCTGCGGTCATCTCCCAGATCGGGGATCTGGCGGCTTCTGCTATTAAGAGGAATCACGGGATAAAGGATTACGGCAAGCTGATTCCCGGCCATGGAGGCATTCTGGACAGATTTGACAGCATGATATTTACAGCGCCTGCCATTTATTTTGCCCTGACTTTTTTAAAATAAATGAAACGAAAAGAGTATTTCTTCGGGATAGGGAGAATATAAGTTATGATGAAGAACATTGCAATTCTGGGTTCCACAGGTTCTATAGGGACCCAGACATTGGATATTGTAAGATACAATCAGGATGTCCGGGTAACAGCCCTGGCGGCAGGCGGCAATGTCTGTCTTATGGAGCGGCAGATCCGGGAATTTAAACCCAGGCTGGCCTGTCTCTGGGATGAGAACAAGGCCATGGAACTGAAGGCGCGGGTGTCTGATCTGGATGTGAAGGTGGTCAGCGGGATGAACGGACTGATCGAGGCGGCAACGGAGAGCCACGCAGAGACCGTGGTCACCGGTGTGGTCGGCATGATCGGCATCAAACCCACCATTGCCGCCATGGAAGCGGGCAAGGACATTGCCCTGGCAAATAAGGAGACACTTGTCACAGCGGGCCACATCATAATGCCTTTGGCTGAAGAAAAGGGCGTGAAGATCCTGCCGGTTGATTCGGAACACTCAGCCATCTTTCAGTGCTTGAGAGGAGAGGGGCAGAGTGCAATCCATAAGATACTCCTGACAGCATCGGGCGGGCCGTTCAGGGGATGGACCAGAGAGCAGATGGCTTCTGTCCGGGTGGAGGATGCCCTTAAACATCCCAACTGGTCCATGGGGCATAAGATCACCATTGATTCCGCCACCCTTGTGAACAAGGGCCTGGAGGTAATGGAGGCACACTGGCTGTTTCATGTTCCCATTGATCATGTACAGGTGGTGGTACAGCCTGCCAGTATTATTCATTCCATGGTAGAATATGAGGACGGTGCGGTGATCGCGCAGATGGGCACGCCGGATATGAAGCTTCCGATCCAGTACGCCATCTATTATCCTAAGCGCCGGTATCTTCCCGGGGACCGGCTGGATTTTACAAAGCTGACCCAGATCTCTTTTGAGGTGCCGGACATGGAAAATTTCCACGGACTTAAACTGGCATATGAGGCCGGAAGGCAGGGCGGTTCCATGCCCACGGTATTTAATGCAGCCAATGAGATGGCGGTTGCAATGTTTTTAAGGCGTGAGATCGGGTTTTTGACCATTGTCGATATGATCGGGGAAGCCATGGCCCATCACAAGATACAAAAGAACCCGGATGTTGCGGGGATCCTGGAAGCGGAACAGGAAACATACGAATTCATAAAGAGCAGATTTAATTCATAAAGAGCAGATTTAATTCATAAAGAGCGGATTTTAGACTGTGGTATAAAAATGAAACAGAAAGGTTAGATGGACAGGTGACAGCCGGATGAGCTTAATCATAGCGGTGCTGATGCTGGGAATCATTATCATGATTCACGAGTTCGGCCATTTTTTATTTGCAAAATTAAATGGGATAGGTGTGATCGAATTTTCCCTTGGTATGGGACCAAGGCTTATAAGCTTTGAAAAAGGCGGCACCAGGTATTCCTTTAAGATACTGCCCTTTGGCGGCTCCTGCATGATGCTGGGAGAAGATGAAAATGAAGCGGATGAGCACGCATTCAACAACAAATCTGTTTGGGCCAGGATCTCCGTGGTGGCGGCAGGACCCATCTTCAACTTTCTTCTGGCCTTCCTTTTGTCCATGGCCCTGATCGGGGCTACCGGATATGACACTACACAGTTAAACGGTGTGCTGGACGGCTATCCGGCCCAGGCCGCGGGAATGCAGGCAGGGGATGTGATCCGGTCCATCAATGGCAGAAGGGTGCATTCCTACCGGGACATTAATATGTACCTGTTCACTCACCCCCAAAAACAGGTGGAGGTCACCTGGAGCAGGACTGATCCGTCCGGGGCAAAGCAGACCTACAGCGCAGAGCTGGCGCCTGCTTATTCCCAGGAGAACGATCAGTATATGATCGGTGTGCAGTTTGACCCGGCCCCCAGACAGGTGGAACATGTGGGACAGCTGCTCCTTCACGGTTTGTATGAGGTCCAGTATTGGATCCACTATGTGTTTGACACATTTTATATGATGTTCCACGGGCTGGTGTCCCTTAATGATATCAGCGGTCCGGTGGGGATCGTTACGGTAATAGACAGCTCTGTGGACGAGGCGTCCTCCTACGGCGTATCGGCCGTGGTCCTGATGCTGATGCAGCTGACCATCCTGCTCAGCGCCAATCTGGGAGTGATGAACCTTTTGCCCATTCCGGCTCTGGACGGCGGAAGACTGGTGTTCCTGATCATTGAGGCGGTAAGAGGAAAGCCGATTGACAAGGAGAAAGAGGGAATGGTACACATGGCGGGAATGGTAGTGCTCCTGGCGCTGATGGTACTCATCCTGTTTAATGATGTACGCAAGCTGTTTTAGCAAAGGGAGATGAAAGATACATGTTCAGGAATCATACAAAAACAATCAAAATTGGAGACAGGGTCATAGGGGGCGGCAATCCCGTCCTGATCCAGTCCATGTGCAATACAAAGACAGAGGATATAAACGCCACTGTGAACCAGATCCACAGACTGGAGCAGGCGGGCTGCGACATCATCCGGGTGGCGGTCCCCACCATGGAGGCTGCAAGGGCCTTATCCTGCATCAGGAAGGAGATACACATTCCCCTGGTGGCGGATATCCATTTTGATTACCGTCTGGCCATTGCCTCCATTGAGAACGGGGCGGATAAGATACGCATCAATCCCGGCAATATCGGAGACCGTGAAAAGGTAAAGGCAGTTGTGGATAAGGCAAGGGAATATGACATTCCCATCAGGGTGGGTGTGAACAGCGGTTCCCTGGAGAAATCTTTGCTTGAAAAGTACGGCGGTGTGACGGCGGAAGGGATCGTGGAGAGCGCGCTGGATAAGGTAAGGCTGATTGAGGATATGGGGTATGACAACCTGGTGATCAGTATCAAATCATCTGATGTGATGATGTGTGTCAAAGCCCATGAACTGATCGCCTCCAGAACCGGATATCCCCTTCATGTGGGAATCACGGAGTCAGGAACCCTTTCTTCCGGCAATATCAAGTCATCGGTGGGCCTGGGGATCATCCTTTACCAGGGGATCGGGGATACCATAAGGGTGTCCCTCACAGGGGATCCGGTGGAAGAGATCAAGTCGGCCAAACTGATCCTGCGCACCCTGGGACTGAGGAGCGGGGGGATAGAAGTGGTATCCTGTCCCACCTGCGGCCGCACGCGGATCGATCTGATCGGGCTGGCAAACCAGGTGGAAACCATGGTCTCTGAGTTTGACGACCTGGATGTGAAGGTAGCTGTTATGGGCTGCGTGGTAAACGGACCGGGTGAGGCCAGGGAAGCGGATATCGGTATTGCAGGCGGTGTGGGTGAGGGCCTTCTCATTAAGAAAGGGGAGATCATTCGAAAGGTACCGGAGGCAGAGCTGCTGCCGGTGCTGCGCTCAGAACTGGAGTCCATGCGGTCCTAAACAGCCGCATAAAACTGATGAATCAAAAAAGGAATAAACAACGGAGAGCATACAGAAAGAAGTAGGGATATATGGAAAAAAGTTTCCTGGAAGTATTTCCAACTCTCAATATCGCGGAATCATTAAAAGAGCTTTTAGGCCTGGTGCTGGTGGAAAAGGTTACCACCACCAGGGATAGAAGCTCTATCCGCATTTATCTGAAAAGTCCAAGACTGATACATAAACAGAATATATATGACCTGGAAAAAGGGATCAAGGACCAGCTGTTCCCGGACAAGCAGGTGACCATAAAGATCCAGGAAAAGTACAGGCTGTCGGAGCAGTATACCCCAAAGAAGCTTTTGGATATGTACAAGGAAAGCCTGCTTTTGGAACTTAAGAATTACAGCATCATTGAATATACCATGTTCCGCAAGGCGGATATCCGCTTTGACAAGGAAGATCTGATGGTATTGTCAGTGGAGGACACCATTGTCAACCGGGATAAGACCGGTGAGCTTAAACGTGTGCTTGAAAAAGTGTTTGCTGAGCGCTGCGGCCTTCCCGTAGAGGTGGGATTTGCCTTTGTGGAACCGCAGGGAAGTGACCGCAGGCGGCAGATTGAGCTTAAAATGGAGCGGGAGGCCCAAGCCATTTACTGGCAGAATCACAAGGAGGAGCTGGCAGCCATGGGGGCTTCCTTTTCCACCGAGGGGCTGGAGGGCCAGGAACTGGTATCCGGAGGCGCCACAGGAGGAAAGCAGGAATTCATGGACTCCGGCGCGGCGGATAGCGCTCCCTGGGATACCCTTATGGCCCAGGCTGCCAGCGGCGATATAGGCGCAGGTCCTGACAGTTCCGGCGCACCAGGCGCAGCGGCTTCCCAAAAAGGGGCACAAGGTGCTGCTAGGGAAAAACCGCAGCTTAATAAAGGCAGGAAGGGCTGGGGCAAGGATAGGGATAACGGTTTTGGGGATGACAAGAAGTATTCCGTCAAGCGTTCCAATAATCCCGATGTGCTGTATGGTCGTGATTTTGAGGATGAACCCATGGAGATCGAGAAAGTGGACGGGGAAATGGGTGAGGTGACCTTAAGAGGAAAGATCCTTACCTGTGAAAACCGGGAACTGCGCAGCGGTAAATTTATCCTGACTTTTGATGTCAGTGATTTTACGGACACATTGACCGTAAAAATGTTTATCCGGCCCGAACTTTTTGACGAGGTAAAGTCAGTGATCACCCCCGGAATCTTTATCAAGGTAAAGGGCGTGACCACCATTGATAAATTTGACGGTGAACTGACTCTGGGCTCCATTGTGGGCATCAAAAAGACGGATGATTTTACCAGTAAGCGCATGGACAACAGCCTGGAGAAAAGGGTGGAACTCCACTGCCACACCAAGATGAGCGATATGGACGGCGTGTCGGAGGTAAAACACATCATCAAAAGGGCCAAACAGTGGGGGATGCCGGCAGTGGCGGTGACTGACCATGGCTGCGTCCAGGCATTCCCGGACGCCAACCACTCCCTGGACAAAGGGGATACCTTTAAGGTCATATACGGCGTGGAGGGATACCTGGTAGATGACACCAAGCAGCTGGTTGAAAACTCAAAGGGACAGAGCTTTGAGGACAGTTTTGTGGTATTTGACATAGAAACCACTGGATTCAGTCCCAAGAAAAATAAGATCATAGAGATCGGCGCAGTGAAGGTGGTGGACGGTAAGATAACCGACCGGTTTTCAGCCTTTGTAAACCCGGATGTGCCCATTCCCTTTGACATAGAAAAACTTACGGGCATCAATGATGCAATGGTGCTTCCTCACCCAAAAATCGATGTGATTTTGCCGCGATTTTTGGAGTTTGTGGGGGATTCGGTCCTTGTAGCCCATAATGCAGGGTTTGATGTGGGATTTATCAGCCATTTTGCCGAAGAGCAGGGGCTGCCTTTTAACCCCACGGTCCTGGATACGGTGACCATCGCAAGGCTGCTGCTTCCCAACCTGAACCGTTTTAAGCTGGACACAGTGGCAAAGGCGCTGAACATTTCCCTGGCAAACCATCACCGGGCAGTGGATGATGCAGGAGCCACGGCAGAGATATTTGCTGCCTTTGTAAAAATGCTCAGGGATCGGTCGGTGACGGATCTGGACGGCCTGAATGGGCTGAGCACCATGGATACGGCCACCATCCGAAAGCTGCCCACCTATCATGTGATCATCCTGGCCAAGAATGATATCGGGAGGGTCAACCTGTACCGCCTGGTGAGTTGGTCCCACCTGGAGTACTATGCAAGAAGGCCCAGGATTCCCAAGAGCATCCTTGACAAGTACAGGGAGGGCCTTATCATCGGTTCCGCCTGTGAGGCGGGTGAGCTGTATCAGGCCCTGCTTCGCGGTGCCCCGGATGCGGAGATCGCAAGGCTGGTGAACTTCTATGATTATCTGGAAATACAGCCCCTGGGCAATAACGGATTCATGCTCCGGGATGAGAAGAGTACGGTAAAGTCCGAGGACGACCTGATCGAGATCAATAAAAAGATAGTGGAGCTGGGCACACAGTTTAACAAACTGGTATGTGCCACCTGCGATGTGCATTTCCTGGACCCCCAGGACGAGGTGTACCGGCGGATCATCATGGCGGGCCAGGGATTTAAGGATTCGGATGACCAGGCGCCCCTGTATCTTAGGACTACGGAAGAGATGCTGAAGGAATTTTCTTACCTGGGACCGGACAAAGCCCATGAGGTGGTGGTCACCAATACCAGGAAGATTTCGGATATGTGTGAGAAGATTTCCCCTGTCCGCCCGGATAAGTGCCCTCCTGTCATTGAGGATTCCGATAAGACGCTGACCAAGATCTGCTATGACAGAGCCCACGAGATGTACGGCGAGGATCTGCCCAAGATCGTAGTGGACCGCCTGGAGAGGGAGCTTCATTCCATTATCACCAACGGGTTTGCGGTTATGTACATCATTGCCCAGAAGCTGGTATGGAAATCCAATGAGGACGGATACCTGGTTGGCTCCCGTGGCTCCGTAGGCTCCTCCTTTGTGGCCACCATGTCGGGTATCACGGAGGTAAATCCCTTAAGCCCTCATTACCACTGTCCAAACTGCCGTTACTATGACTTTGATTCAGAGGAAGTAAAAAAGTTCTCCGGTATGGCGGGCTGCGATATGCCGGACAAATCCTGCCCTGTGTGCGGCACACCCCTTGAAAAGGATGGATTTGATATCCCCTTTGAGACGTTCCTTGGATTTAAGGGGGATAAGGAGCCGGATATCGACCTTAACTTTTCCGGAGAATATCAGAGTAAGGCCCATGACTACACGGAGGTTATCTTTGGAAAGGGACAGACCTTCAGGGCCGGGACCATCGGTACATTGGCGGATAAGACTGCATTTGGTTATGTGAAAAAATACTATGAGGAGCGGGGGACCAGGAAACGCAACTGCGAGATCAACCGCATTGTCCAGGGCTGCGTGGGGGTCAGGCGTACAACGGGGCAGCACCCGGGCGGCATTATTGTACTTCCCCTGGGGGAGGAGATCTATTCCTTTACCCCGGTGCAGCACCCGGCCAATGATATGACCACCTCCACCATAACCACCCATTTTGATTACCACTCCATTGACCATAACCTGCTGAAACTGGATATACTGGGACATGATGATCCCACCATGATCCGTATGCTTCAGGACCTGATCGGCATTGACCCGGTTAAAGATATTCCCCTGGACAGCAGGGAGGTCATGAGCCTGTTCCAGAACACATCGGCCCTGGGGATCACGCCGGACGACATTGGGGGCTGTCCCCTGGGCGCCCTGGGAGTGCCGGAGTTTGGTACGGATTTTGCCATGCAGATGCTTTTGGATACCAAACCAAAGTATTTTTCCGACTTGGTGCGTATTGCCGGTCTGGCCCATGGTACGGATGTGTGGCTGGGCAATGCCCAGACCCTGATCCAGGAGGGAAAGGCCACCATTCAGACAGCTATCTGTACGCGAGATGACATTATGGTCTATCTCATTGCCCAGGGCTTGGAGGAAGGATTGTCCTTTACCATTATGGAGAGCGTGCGTAAGGGCAAGGGGCTTAAGCCCGAGTGGGAGACGGAAATGAAGGCCCATGATGTTCCGGACTGGTATATCTGGTCCTGTAAAAAGATCAAATACATGTTCCCCAAAGCCCATGCGGCCGCCTATGTTATGATGGCGTGGCGTATTGCTTACTGTAAGATCTTTTATCCCCAGGCTTACTATGCGGCTTTTTTCAGTATCCGTGCCAATGCGTTTTCCTATGAGATCATGTGCCAGGGCCGGGATAAGCTGGAGTACTATCTGGCGGATTACAAAAAGAGGGTGGATACCCTGTCCAAGAAAGAGCAGGATACCCTGAGGGATATGCGTATTGTCCAGGAGATGTATGCCAGGGGATATGATTTTATGCCCATTGATATTTACCGTGCAAAGGCAAGGCATTTCCAGATCATTGACGGAAAGCTGATGCCCTCACTCAGCAGTATTGACGGTTTGGGCGAAAAGGCGGCCGACGCAGTGGTGGATGCGGTAAAGGACGGCGCCTTTCTGTCCATTGAGGATTTCAGCAACCGTTCCAAGGTCAACGGCACCCTTTGCACCCTGATGTCAGACCTGGGACTTTTAAAGGACCTTCCCCGCTCCAACCAGCTGTCCCTGTTCGATTTGTAAGAGAATGGTTGTATTAATTTGTAATATATGGTAAATTTAAATTATACGTAACAGTTCATGACCGGCTTTTCCGGTCAAAAAGATGAGCCGTCCTGAACAGCTACAATGGTACATAGCAACATTCAACCACATCTTAAGAGGAGGAATTAAGCTTATGAAAAAAAGACTTTTGGCATTGGCGCTGACAGCAGTTATGGCCGGTTCCCTGGCTGCATGCGGCGGCTCAGGCGGAGGTACCACCACGGCGGCACCAGCTGCCACCCAGGCTCCTGAACAAAAGAGCGGCGAAGAGAGCGGGGCAGCCACAAAGGCAGCTTCAGAGGCAGCTTCATCCCAGTCCGGTTCCGGCGGGTACGAACTGGCCCTTGTGACAGACCTTGGAACCATTGACGATAAATCCTTTAACCAGGGCGCCTGGGAGGGACTGAAAAAGTACGCCGAGGAGAACAGCATTTCATATAAGTATTACCAGCCCCAGGAAGGGACTACGGATTCATACCTGGAGACCATCGGACTGGCCATAGAGGGCGGTGCCAAACTGGTGGTGTGTCCCGGTTTCCTGTTTGAGGAACCTATTTTCATGGCCCAGGATAAGTATCCGGATATCCACTTTATCCTGTTGGACGGTGAGCCCCATGACGCGGACTATAACTATAAGACGGGCGACAATGTAATGCCCATCCTGTTCCAGGAAGACCAGGCCGGTTTCCTGGCCGGTTATGCGGCTGTGAAGGACGGCTATACCAAGATGGGATTCATGGGCGGCATGGCTGTTCCTGCCGTGATCCGTTTTGGCTACGGCTTTGTACAGGGCGCTGAGTATGCGGCGGAAGAAGACGGTGTTACAGGCATTGAGATCATGTACAATTACACAGGCGGTTTTGCCGCGACACCTGAGGCACAGTCCATGGCAGCTTCCTGGTATCAGAATGGGACGGAAGTGATCTTTGGCTGCGGAGGCGCGGTTGGAAACTCTGTTATGGCAGCGGCCCAGGAGAAGAATGCCAAGGTGATCGGCGTGGACGTTGACCAGAGCAGCGAATCCGAGACAGTGATCACATCGGCTATGAAGCTGCTTTCCAACTCCGTCTATGACGGGGTAAAGGATTTCTATGACGGATCCTTCCCAGGGGGCAAGACTTCTGTTTTTACAGTGGCAAACAACGGCGTGGGTCTTCCCATGGACACCTCCAAGTTTGAGAAATTTACCCAGGAGCAGTACGATGCCATCTATAAGAAACTGGCGGACGGGGAGATCACCCTGGTCCAGTTCTCACAGGATAACAATAATCCTACCATGGATCTGACCTCACTGACTAACAGTAAAGTTACATTTGTAGAATAAATGCAGACAGGACAGCGGACAGAAACGTCCGCCTGACATAACCTGCGGCAGGGATTCATGACACACAGGGTGCCGTTTTGCGCGGCACCCTGTTTTAGTATATGGAGAACCATATGGATGATTATATTATTGAGATGTCAGGCATTACAAAAGAATTTCCCGGCATTATTGCCAATGACAACATTACCCTTCAGCTGAGAAAAGGGGAGATACATGCCCTGTTAGGTGAAAACGGAGCAGGTAAGTCCACGCTGATGAGTGTATTGTTCGGGCTTTATCAGCCGGAAAAAGGAAGCATAAAGGTCAGGGGCAGGGAAGTGAAAATCAAGGGGCCGCTGGACGCCAATGCCCTGGGGATTGGTATGGTCCACCAGCATTTTAAGCTGGTGCATAATTTTACCGTGCTGCAGAATATTGTTCTGGGCATGGAGACTGTCAAACACGGCTTTTTAAAGATGGATGATGCAAGGAAAAAGGTGATAGAACTGAGCCAACGGTACGGGCTTTATATTGATCCGGACGCCCTGACCGAAGACATCACCGTGGGCATGCAGCAGAGGGTGGAGATCCTCAAAATGCTGTACAGGGACAATGAAATCATGATCTTTGATGAGCCCACTGCGGTGCTGACGCCCCAGGAGATAGACGAACTTATGCAGATCATGCGCAGTCTGGTGGCAGAGGGGAAATCCATCCTGTTCATTACCCATAAACTGGAAGAAATCAAGGCGGTAGCTGACCGGTGCTCGGTGCTGCGCCGTGGAAAATATATCGGTACCGTGGAGGTGGATTCCATTTCCAAAGAGGAGATGTCGGAGATGATGGTGGGGCGAAAGGTGAGTCTCACCGTGGAAAAGACCGAGGCAAAGCCGGACCGGACCGTTCTGGAAGTGGAGCATCTGTCCGTCCAGTCCAGCATGGAAGGTCACGCCAAGCTCCTTGTAAATGACGTAAGCTTCCGGGTGCAGAGGGGAGAAATCGTCTGTATTGCCGGGATTGACGGCAATGGTCAGGCTGAGCTGGTCCATGCCATTACAGGTCTGGGGACTATAAGCGCCGGCAAGGTCACATTAAACGGGGAGGACATTACAGGAAAGAGTATACGCCGGCGCAACACTCAGGGACTCAGCCACATTCCCGAGGACAGGCACAAGCACGGCCTGGTCCTGGATTATAATCTGGCATACAACCTGGTGCTGCAGCAGTATTTTGAGCCCGGATTCCAGCGTTGCGGCTTTCTGGACAATGAGGAGATCTACCGGTATGCGGACCGGCTGATCCAGGATTTTGACATCCGCAGCGGTGAAGGAGCGGACACCGTGACCCGCAGCATGTCGGGAGGAAACCAGCAAAAGGCCATTGTGGCCCGTGAGATTTCCAGGAAACATGACATCCTGCTGGCCGTACAGCCCACCAGGGGACTGGACGTGGGCGCCATTGAGTACATCCACAGGGAATTGGTAAAACAGAGGGACGCGGGGACCGCCATCCTTCTCATATCCCTGGAGCTGGAGGAGGTCATGAACCTGAGTGACCGCATCCTTGTGATGTTTGAGGGAGCCATTGTGGCGGATCTGAATCCCCATGAAGTCACGGTCCAGGAACTGGGATTGTATATGGCAGGCGCCAAGCGGCAGAGCGAAGCGGACAGAGAAGCGCACAAAGAGGCGGACGGAGAGGCAGGTGACACGTAATGAGCAAGGGTAAAAGATCGGGTAAACAGGATCATGTGGGTGTGCTGTCATCTGTATTTGCCATTATCATCGGTTTGCTGGTGGGACTCATCATACTTTTGATCTGCAATCCATCCCAGGCGTTTCCGGGATTCATTACCATCCTGACAGGCGCCTTCACCCACGGGTTAAAGGGCGTTGGGCAGGTGTTTTATTATGCCACCCCCATAATCCTCACCGGACTTTCCGTGGGATTTGCATTTAAGACAGGCCTGTTTAATATCGGGACTCCGGGACAATTCATAGTGGGAGCCTTTGCTGCTGTGTATGTGGGGATCATGTGCGGCGGACTGGGACCTGTCCATTGGATCGCAGCCCTGTTTGCGGCAGTGCTGGGAGGCGCGGTCTGGGGATTGGTTCCTGGATTGTTAAAAGCATACTTTAATGTAAACGAGGTCATCGCCTCCATTATGATGAACTATATCGGAATGTACATGGTCAACTGGATTACAAAAAGCTATAAGCCGTTGTTTAATAACCTGCGCAATGAGTCCAAGAATGTGGCGGTCACGGCCCAGATCCCCAAGATGGGGATGGATAAGCTGTTTCCTGAGTCCAGCGTCAACGGGGGAATCCTGATTGCCATTGCCACCGTGTTTTTGATCTGGATCATTCTCAATAAGACTACCTTTGGCTTTGAACTGAAGGCAGTGGGCTTTAACCGTGACGCCAGCAAATACGCGGGGATCAATGAGAAAAAGAGTATTGTCATGAGTATGGTGATCGCAGGAGCCATTGCGGGAATGGCGGGCGGACTGCTGTACCTGGCCGGTACGGGAAAACATATTGAAATTAAGGATGTCCTGGCTTCCGAAGGATTTACGGGAATATCAGTAGCCCTTTTGGGACTGAGCCATCCCATTGGAGTACTTTTTTCAGGGCTGTTTATCGCATATCTGACAGCGGGAGGATTTTATCTGCAGCTCTTTGAATTTTCCACGGAGATCATTGATATCATTGTGGCAGTGATCATTTACTTCAGTGCCTTTGCACTGATCGTAAAGACCATCCTGAGCCGGATCCACAGGGACCGGGAGAAAGGGGGCGGGCAGGCATGAGTGTGATCTATTTTATTTTCCAGCAGACCATGCTGTTTACCATTCCGCTGATGATCGTGGCTTTGGGCGGTATGTTCTCCGAGCGGAGCGGCGTTGTGAACATTGCCCTGGAGGGAATCATGACCATGGGGGCATTTACGGGGATCCTGTTTCTGAACCTGACCGGGGGAAGGATGAGCGGTCAGTCGCAGCTGCTTCTGGCCATCCTCATATCCACGGCCACCGGGGCGGCATTTGCCTTTTTCCATGCATATGCATCCATTAACATGAAGGCTAACCAGACCATCAGCGGCACGGCCCTTAATATGTTTGCGCCGGCCTTTGCCATCTTTGTGGCAAGGGTGATCCAGGGGGTGCAGCAGATCCAGTTCAGCAACACCTTCCGGATTGAATCCGTACCCCTGTTGGGAAAGATCCCGTTTTTTGGGCCGCTGCTGTTCCAGAATACCTATATCACCACCTACCTGGGGATCCTGATCCTGGTCGTGTCCACGCTGGTGCTGTACAAAACCAGGTTTGGGCTTCGGCTGCGCTCCTGCGGGGAGCATCCCCAGGCAGCTGATGCGGCCGGCATTAATGTGTACAGGATGCAGTACGCGGGGGTGCTGATCTCCGGTATGCTTGGCGGACTTGGCGGGCTGGTGTTTGTGGTCCCCACTTCCACGAATTTTAATGCCGATGTGGCGGGATATGGATTCCTGGCCCTGGCCGTGCTGATCTTTGGCCAGTGGAAACCGGTAAAGATCATGTGGGCATCCCTGTTTTTTGGTCTGATGAAGGCAGTGGCGGCAGCGTATTCAGGGATCCCCTTCCTGGCAGCCACCGGGATCCCCAGCTATGTGTATAAGATGATCCCTTACCTGGCAACCCTGGTGGTCCTGGTATTCACATCTAAAAATTCCCAGGCCCCAAGGGCCTCTGGCATTCCCTATGACAAGGGGCAGAGGTAAGATCTAAGAGATAAGATCTATAGAGACAAGGGGTAAATGTATGAACCTGTCACTGTTCACAGAGGGCTCACAGAGACAAGGGGGCTCTGGAGAATCCCCGGTTGATATTTGACCGATAATATGATAATATATGAAAGCGCCTTTGATTCAGGTGTGTTTTAGCACACCGTAAAGGCGCTTTAGGTTTATATTACGAAACGGGGGATTAAATATGGAACGCGAAAAGTTTTCATCCAGACTGGGTTTTATCCTGATATCAGCCGGATGTGCCATTGGTCTGGGAAATGTGTGGCGTTTCCCATATATCGTGGGAGAATACGGAGGCGCTGCATTTGTGCTGGTCTACCTGGTGTTCCTCCTGATCTTGGGACTGCCTATTGTGGTAATGGAATTTGCAGTGGGACGGGCCAGCCGGAAAAGTGCTGCTCTGTCATTTGATGTGCTGGAGCCAAAGGAGAGCAAGTGGCACCTGACCAAGTATATCGCCATGGCAGGCAACTACCTGTTAATGATGTTCTATACCACGGTTGGCGGATGGATGCTCCTTTACTTTTTTAAGATGATGAAAGGTGATTTTACCGGACTTGAGGCGGATGCGGTGGCAGGGGAGTTTGGATCCATGCTTGCAAACCCGGCCCTCATGGGCGGTTTTATGGTGGCGGTGGTATTCCTGTGCTTTGGCGTCTGCGCCATGGGTCTTCAAAAAGGCGTGGAGCGGATCACCAAGGTCATGATGTTATGTCTGCTTGTGCTTATGGTGGTATTGGCCGTTCATTCCATGATCCTTCCCGGAGGCGGCCCCGGCCTTAAATTTTACCTGATGCCTGATTTTGGCAAGATGGCGGAGGCAGGGATCGGCGAAGCTGTATTTGCCGCTCTGGGACAGTCCTTTTTTACACTGAGCATTGGAATTGGCGCGCTGGCCATATTCGGAAGCTATATTGGAAAAGAGAGGACTCTGACAGGTGAGGCGATCAGTGTTGCTCTGTTAGATACCCTGGTGGCGTTTATGGCCGGACTGATCATTTTCCCGGCATGCTTTGCTTACAACATTGAGTCCAAGGCAGGTCCGTCCCTGATCTTTATTACCCTTCCCAATGTATTTAACCATATGGCTGGCGGAAGGATATGGGGGACCCTGTTTTTCCTGTTTATGTCCTTTGCTGCATTTTCCACCATCATTGCAGTGTTCCAGAACATCATATCCTTTGCAACGGATCTGACGGGATGCACCATCAAAAAAGCAGTCATCTGCAATATTGTGGTCATCATCCTTTTATCGGTCCCCTGTGTATTGGGCTTTAACCTGTGGAGCGGCTTTGCGCCTCTGGGGGAGGGCAGCACGGTGCTTGATCTGGAGGATTTTATTCTCAGCAATAATCTTTTGCCCATTGGCAGTATGCTGTACCTTCTGTTCTGTACCAGCAGGTATGGATGGGGTTTTAAGAAATTTATGGCCGAGGCCAATGAGGGTGAGGGGATCAAGTTCCCGGCCTGGGCCAGGATTTACGTGAGTTATATCCTGCCCCTGATCGTGCTGGGCATCTTTATACAGGGGTATGTATCAAAATTTATGGTGAAATAAGTTTTAATTCAGAGTCAGAAATAACAGACGATCAACAGGCAGCCTGGCCATGGAAGCGGTCAGGCAGCCTGTTTGTTTTTATAGTGGAGGAAAAAAGGGTATTTTTATGTATCTATCAGTAAATGTAAAATTAGCTTGACATTTAATGTAAAGCAGACTATACTAAAAATGTAAAGCATGATTTACATTTACGAAGCATAAAATGACAGTCAGGCAAGGGGTGATGTGATTGAAGACAAGGATACAGGAGCTGCGAAAGCAGAACAAGGTGACCCAGGAAGAGCTGGCGTCTGCCCTGGGAGTGACCAGGCAGACCATCATTTCCCTGGAGAATGGGAAGTATAACGCATCCCTTCAGCTGGCGTTTAAGATCGCCAGGTTTTTTGAGAAAAGCATTGAGGATATTTTTTTATATGAGGAGGAATGACCATGTGGCTGAGTCAATTATTTATTGATAATCCAATTAACTTTGAAAAGCGGTGCAGAAGCCGCATAATAACGGGAATCCTGTTTGCACTTTTAGGAGCGGCGGCCCTGGGAATGGCGTTTATATCCAAAAGTCATGTGTTTGTTTTGTATCTGGAACCGGGTTACCGGGAATACATCCCGGGATTCTACGGAGGAACCGGAGTGGGGCTGATGGCTGCGGGCATCATAACCGTGATGAGGAATATGCGGTATCTGAAGGACCCGGAGCTTAGAAAGGCCAGGAAGATCTATGAGACAGATGAGAGAAACCGCCTGTTGGGGCTGCGCTGCTGGGCCTACACCGGGTATACGGTGATGATCCTGCTCTATATCGGCATTCTGGTGAGCGGATTCATCAGCCTGACCGTATCCAGAACCCTGATGGCAGTGATCGCGTGCTATGGGGTGATCCTGGTGATATTCCGCCGGATGCTGCAGAAGGCCATGTAAACCATGGACGATCCGGTTTGCAGTAAAAAGGCCGGTATGAAATTTTTAGCAATATGGACAGAAAATCTGATAAAGCCTTTCCGTGCAGGACATACTAACCGTGGAAAACCGGAAAGGAGCAGAGCATATGACAACAAAGCAGTATCACATAGACGGAATGACCTGCGCGGCGTGCAGCAGTGCGGTGGAACGGGTCACAAGAAAACTTGGCGGAGTGGAGAGCAGTGATGTGAACCTGACCACGGGCCGTATGGTCATTACTTATGATGAGAGTAAGGTGACCCCGGACATGATCAGCGACAGGGTGGCAAAGGCCGGATTTGCCGCCAGTCTGATGGAGAAGGAGGACCTGACCGGGAAGGCGGAGGAAGAGGAGTGGCAAAGGCAGGAGAAACACCAGCAGGCCGCCAGGCGCCAGGTGGTGATCGCGGTCTGCTTTGCCATCCCTCTGCTGTATATTTCCATGGGACATATGCTGCCCTTTACACTGCCCCTTCCCAGTATGATCGCCATGGATCAAAATCCCCTGAACTTTTCATTGGCACAGCTGATCCTCACAGTGCCCATCCTGATCTGCGGGCGCAAATTCTATGTGGTGGGTATCCGCTCCCTTTTAAAGGGAAACCCCAACATGGACTCCCTGGTGGCTATTGGAACAGGAAGCGCGTTTGTTTACAGTCTTGTGATGACCCTGGGAGTACCGGACAACCATATGAGGGCCCATCAGCTCTACTACGAATCAGCGGCCGTGGTCGTAACACTTGTGATGCTGGGCAAGTATATGGAGACCAGAAGCAAGGGAAAGACGTCCGAAGCCATCCGCAAGCTGATGGAACTGGCGCCCGACACAGCCATTCTTTATGAAAATGGAGTGGAGCGTGAGGTGGAGACAGCGCAGGTGGGTGTGGGGCAGCACATACTGATCAAGCCGGGCAGCCGGATCCCGCTGGACGGTGTCCTTATCAACGGAAACAGCAGTGTGGACGAGTCCATGCTGACAGGGGAGAGCGTTCCGGTGGAAAAGCAGTCCGGTGACCGGGTGATCGGCGGAAGCATGAACTACAACGGGGCCATGGAGGTGGAAGTGACCCATGTGGGAAATGATACCACGCTTTCCAGAATCATCCGTATGATAGAGGATGCCCAGGGAAAGAAAGCACCCATTTCCAAGCTGGCCGACCAGGTGGCGGGTTACTTTGTGCCGGCAGTAATGGGCATCGCTGTGGTGGCCGCACTTTTGTGGTGGCTGGTGGGCGGCAAGGATCTGGCATTTGTGCTGACCATCTTTGTGGCGGTGCTGGTCATCGCCTGCCCCTGTGCCCTGGGGCTTGCCACACCCACTGCCATCATGGTGGGAACCGGGGTGGGAGCAGGACACGGAATCTTGATCAAGAGCGGCGAAGCGCTGGAAATATGTCATAAAGTGGACGCGGTGATTCTGGATAAAACAGGAACGATCACTGAGGGCAGGCCGAAGGTGACGGATGTGAGCGTGATCAGCAGTGCGGTGGTGGAACAGGTATGGAAGCTGGAAAGCGCGTTGGTGCCCGGAACCGTGCCTGCATCCGCTCCCGCAGACACCACCAAAGCAGCACCGCCGTCCGATGCTGAGAAGAAGGAACACCTGCTTTTCCTGGCAGCCTCCTGTGAGCAGATGTCGGAACATCCATTGGGGCAGGCCATTGTCCGCGCTGCCAGGGATAAGCAGATGGATCTGGTGATGCCGGAAGCATTTGAGAGTGTGACGGGAGCGGGCATTATTACCGCCTGGAAGGGATGGAAGGTGGCTGTGGGCAACCGCAGGCTGGTGGAACATCTGAATGTACCGGTATCCGAGGAAACAGGGAACCAGGCCGCGGAATTTGCGGGAATGGGAAAGACGCCCATGTATATTGTAATTGACGGCCGTCTGGCCGGGCTGATCTGTGTTGCGGATACCATCAAGGAAACAAGCGTGGCGGCCGTGGAAAAGATCAAAAGCCTGGGTGTCCAGGTCCACATGGTCACAGGCGATAATGAGAAAACGGCACGTTATATCGGAAAGCTGGCCCATGTGGATCACGTGGTGGCGGAAGTTCTGCCTGAGGACAAGGCTGATGTGGTAAACCGGTTGCAGAAAGAAGGAAAAACAGTTATGATGGTAGGTGACGGCATCAACGATGCGCCGGCCTTGGTCCAGGCGGACGTGGGATGCGCCATTGGAAACGGCAGCGATATTGCCCTGGAATCAGGTGATGTGGTGCTGATGAAATCCGATCTGATGGATGTGTACCGGGCCATTAAGCTCAGCAAAGCCACCATACGCAATATCAGGCAGAACCTGTTCTGGGCTTTTTTCTATAATACGCTGGGGATCCCGGTGGCGGCCGGGCTGCTGTACCTGATGGGCGGCCCGCTGTTAAGCCCCATGCTTGGCGGATTTGCCATGTCCTTAAGCTCCGTGTGCGTGGTTGGAAACGCTTTGCGGCTTAAGAATCTGAAACTCTGATTGTAAAAACCAATGACAAAGGAAATGACACCCATGCAGTTTAACTCTTATCTCTTTATAATGATCTTTCTTCCGGCGGCCCTGACAGGGTATTTCGGATTGCACCACTTTGGCAAGGAGAGGGCGGCCAGAATGTTTCTGGCAGCCATGTCCTTACTGTTTTTTGCCTATGGGAACCCGTGGTATCTGGTGCTCCTTTTGATCAGTGCAGTGTTTAACTGGTGGATCTCACGTATGTTTTATAGAAGCGGGGCAAATGACGGCAACCGTCCTGCCCAAAGCCCCAGTTTTGGCAAAGCGCTTCTTACCATTGCAATTGCGGCCAATCTGGGCCTTTTATTCTATTATAAATATTTTAATTTTTTCATTGAAAACCTGAACCTGATCTTCCGTCAGGATCTGGTGCTGTCAAAAATCCTCCTGCCCGTGGGAATCAGCTTTTTTACCTTCCAGCAGATTGCATGGCTGGTGGACTCCTGGCGCGGTGAGACGGGAGAATACGGCTTTTTGGATTATGTTCTCTTTACGGTCTATTTTCCGAAGATCGCCATGGGTCCGATCCTGTTGCACAGGGAATTTATACCACAGCTTTGGGATGAATCCCGCAGGAACATGAATCCGGAACACATGTCCAAGGGACTGATGGTATTTGCAGTGGGCCTGTTTAAAAAAGTGATCCTGGCCGAGTTTTTTGCCAGTCCTGTCGCCTGGGGATATGCTCAGGTGGAAATGTTAAGCTCCACGGATGCATTTCTTGTAATGCTGGCCTACGCGTTCCAGCTGTATTTTGATTTCAGCGGCTACTGTGATATGGCAATGGGGATATCCCGGATGTTTAATCTGGAACTGCCCCCAAATTTCGATTCGCCCTACAAGGCGCTGTCGCCCGTGGATTTCTGGAAACGCTGGCATATGACGCTGACGCGTTTTCTGCGGACTTACATATATTTCCCCCTGGGGGGAAGCAGAAAGGGGACAGTGCGGACCTATGTGAATATCATGATTGTGTTTCTGGCCAGCGGCCTGTGGCACGGGGCCAACTGGACTTTTATCCTTTGGGGCGCACTGCACGGGGCGGTCCAGGCCCTTAACAGGGCCTTTGAGAAGCAGTGGAACCAGCTTCACACGGCATTCCAATGGATGGCAACCTTTCTGTTTGTGAATATGACCTGGGTCATATTCCGGGCGGACAGCATTTCCCAGGCAAAGCAGTTCCTTAAACAGCTGGTGCGGCTTGACAACATGCAGCTGAGTCCCGGATGGCTGGGAAGCTTTAAACTGGTAGAGCTGCCCCTGGCAATCCAGAGCCACAGGGTTTTTTGTGTAGTTTTAATTCATGCCATAGCCCTTTACCTGGTGATGAATACCAGGAATATGGGGGAAGCTGAACTTAAGCCCACCCTGTTAAGGAGTATAGGCACCGCGCTGCTTTTGGTGTGGTCGGTGATCTCACTTGCTGGGATCTCCACCTTTATCTATTTTCAATTTTAAAAAGAGCTACGGGAGAAAAGACATTGGATATGCGGACAGAGGACAAAACAGGCAAAGGCCGGGAAAAGACACAGACCGGTGAACCGGGGACACGCAAAAAAGCAGAGCAGGGGGGCTGGGGAAGGTGGCTTTGGGCTACGCTGGGAATATTTCTGGCAGGTCTGGTCCTGCTGGGGGGTATTGTAGTGGCTGTGGATCCATTTTTCCATTACCACAAACCCCTTCGGGGGCTGGCCTATTCCATTGACAGTGAGCGCTATCAGAATGACGGCATCAGCCGGCATTTTACATATGACGCGGTGCTGACAGGCACCTCTATGACGGAGAACTTTAAAGCGTCCCAGTTCGACCGGCTGTTTGGAGTGACCTCCATCAAGATACCATACGGAGGCGCATATTATAAAGAGGTGGATGAGGCGGTCAGGCGGGCTGTTTCCTATCATCCCCGGATCAAAATGGTGTTCAGGAGCCTGGATAAAAGCTTCCTCATGTATGACAAGGATGCCTGGAATACCACGGCGCCGGCGCCCGATTACTTAAATGACAGGAATCCCTGGAATGATGTGAATTACATATGGAACAAGGAAGTGATCTTTGGAAATGTGAGGGGCGTCTTTGCCAGGACCAGAGCGGGCGGGCGCACGACCACCTTTGACGAATACATGCACTGGGCTCCGGACAAGGAATGGGGAAGGGAGGCAGTGCTAAAAACATTTGATCGTCCTGACTCAGTCAAGGAGCCGGTTCCCTTTACCCAGGAGGACCGTGAACTGGTCCGGGAGAATGTGGAGCAGAATATCCTGGCCACAGCCAGGGCGAACCCGGACATTACCTTTTATTGTTTTATCCCGCCCTACAGCATTGCCTATTGGCACAGTGAGCTGATCGCAAAAGGCGAGTTTGAACGGCAGCTTTCCGCTCTCAGGCTTATGACGGACATGCTGACGGAGTGTGACAATATCCGGCTTTTTGGTTTTGACGACCAGTTCTCAATTATCTGTGATCTGGACAATTACATGGATGTCATCCACTACTCGGAAAAGGTGGGAGACCAGCTTCTGGAATGGATGGCAGCGGGAGAGCACCGGCTGACCAGGGAAAATAAAGAGGAATATTTTGATAGAATCACTGATTTCTATGCAAACTATGACTACAATGATATCTACTGATAAAATGACGACTGAAAAGGAGACTGAGATGAAGACGTTCAAATGCGAGGAAATGATGTGCGGGGGCTGTGTAAACAGGATAAAAAAAGGGCTGGATGCCGCTGATATTAACAATAAGGTGGATCTGGATTCCAAGACAGTGACCATTGACGGATGCGGTTCCTGTGAGGCAAAAGCAGTGGAGATTTTGGACGGATTGGGTTTCTCGGCAGTGGAAGTATAATATTTTCAAAATTATTTTAAAAACTTTGACAATTTATGGTTGACATTCCAGCTTAATTGTATTATACTACCAAAGGTATCGAGGCGTGGCTCAGTTTGGTAGAGCGCTGCGTTCGGGACGCAGAGGCCGCGTGTTCGAATCACGTCGCCTCGATGTACCTTAAGGCCTGATGGTCAAGCGGCTAAGACGACGCCCTCTCACGGCGTAAACCCGGGTTCGATTCCCGGTCAGGTCATGATGATGAGGCTGTTGCTGATGCGACAGCCTCGTGTCATCTTATTGGACAGTGAAAGCTGTTCGGATGCCACTGTAGCGCAGTTGGTAGCGCAACGCATTCGTAATGCGTGGGTCGCCGGTTCGAGTCCGGCCAGTGGCTTGATTAAAACCCCTGTGTTTACAGGGGTTCAGACTGTAGACAAAATGGTTCCTGGTGCGATGCACCCGGAACCATTTTGAATTTTATATAGAGATATATTGGTTCGAATATCCAGACAAAAGA